>JBEVMI010000039.1:0-10908 GCA_040508685.1 Spongiibacteraceae bacterium | reverse complement strand
CGCCTCGGCGCCGTCGAAAATTTCCGCGCTCAACACCCACTCCAGCGCCTGCTGCATGCCGACGATACGCGGCAGGAACCAGCTGGAACATGCCTCCATCACTACGCCGATCTTGCCGAACACAAAACCGATGCGCGCTTTTTCCGAGGCGAGCCGCACATCCATCGCCAGCGTCATGGTGGCGCCGATGCCGACGGCCGCGCCGTTGATTGCACCGATCACCGGTTTTTTGCAATCGTAGATCGCCAGCGTCACGCGTCCGCCGGTATCGCGCACGCCATTAAAAATCGCCGGATCGTCGAGGCGGTTGTGCAGGTCATCCAGTGTCGGTCGTTGCGTTTCGTCGAGACCAAATACATTGCCCGGCACCGACAAATCCATCCCCGCGCAAAATGCACGACCCGCCCCCGTCACCACGATCACGCCGACATCGTCGTCTTCGCTGGCGCGATTGAACGCCGCCACCAATTCGTTCGCCATCTCCACAGTGAATGCATTCAACTGCTCGGGGCGATTCAGCGTCAGCGTGAGGATGCGATTGTCGACGCGGTAGTCCAGGGTGTTGTAAGTCATGAAGCAGATCCTTTTTTGATGGTGAAAACCGAGCGATTTTGAAAACAACGCAGCTTTGAACAAAATGCAAAAGGTGGCGATGGCGCCTGGCGGCAAAGTGTGACACCGCCAATCTGCCGGCGTCATGCCTCTTTTAAAAATGCGGGTCACGCGCCTTCGCCAGAAAGCCGCCAACCCGTTAGCAAATGCCGCAAATTTATGGCTATCGGCGTACGCAATTACCGCGGCCTTCTTGCCGGGCAAGAAACCACGACCTAGTCTTCTATTTTCATAGGCTTTCCATTTTTATAATGACATCCCGCAATTCCACCGCGCTCTTCCGTGAACCCTGGCTGCGCACGCCATTCGCGCACAGCCTGCTGTTCGGCACGCTGTGTTTTGCGCTGGCCGTGCTCAGCGTGGTGCTGACCCAAAAGATGCCACAGCAGGCTGCGGCGGTATGGTGGCCCAACGCATTGGTGTTGGCGGCTCTGCTGCGCAATCCATCGCGCGACTGGCCGCGCCTGCTGGCAGTCGCAACCTTCACCAGCATCGGCGCCAATCTGCTGCTCGGTTACAAACCTGGACTCGGCGCCATTTTCGCGCTCTGCGACCTGCTCGAAGTCGCCTGTTGCGCTGCGCTGATACGCGGCCTCGGCCGGCCATTGCAACCGCAACACAATGTGCGCGATTTTTTCTTCGGTCTCGTCCTTATCCTGGCTATCGGCGCACCGCTTGCAGCGAGCTTCAGCGCCCTTGCCATGCACATGCTTGCAGACGCCGGTTACGCCGACAGCTGGCGCACGTGGTGGATGGCGGAATGTGTCGGCATGATCAGCCTGTGGCCGTTGGCGATGACATTCTCGCCGCGTAGCGTGCGCGAACTGTGCAGCGGCAGGCAGCGTTATGAATTTCTCGGCCTGCTGCTCGGCTCGCTTGGCGCCACGTATCTGGCGCTGAACTCGATGCCCTTTCCCTTCATCGTCATGGCCGTGCCGTTATTGCTGGCATCGCTGCGACTGGGCACGTTCGGCACCGCCGCGATCGGCCTCGCCAATGTCGCGCTGGTGCTGACGCTGATGCTGAATCACTCGCTCAACATGCGTCCGTTCGGCTCATCGCTCGGCCACAGCCATATTCTGATGGCGACTGCGCTGGCGCTGCTCGGGCCGCTGATGATCGCGCTGCTGATCGAACAACGCGACCGCGTGCTGCACCAGCTGCGTCAAAGCGAACGTACTTTTCGCGATGCGATGCAGCACGCGCCGATCGGCATGGTACTGGTCGATGCCGACGGCCTCTGCTTTCAAAGTAACCCGGCCGCCTCGCGCATTCTCGGTTACACCCAGCAGGAACTCGACAATTTGCGCATGCGCGATCTGGCCATGGCCGACGAACTCGAAAACATCGCCGCGGTGGTGCGCCAGGTTCTCGAAGGCAATGAACCCAATGTCAGCATGGAGCGCCGTTATGTCTGCCGCGACGGCTCGCTGATCTGGGCACGCATGTCAGTCGCGGCAGCGCGCAATGAACGCGATGAGTTCCTCTATTTCATCACCCAGATCGAAAACATCGAAGACCGCAAACAAAACGAACTGCAACGCGATGAACTGCAACGCGAGCTGGAACACCGCGCACGCCATGACGGCCTCACCGGCCTGCTCAATCGGCAGTCGTTCGAACATGCCGTCGAACAACTCCTGCAAACCGGCGCCGATCAAACCCGGCATCACTGCGTGTGTTACATCGACCTCGATCGCTTCAAGGTATTGAACGACAGCGCCGGTCACGCTGCCGGCGATTTGCTGCTGCGCCAGATCGCGCAAAAATTCGCACGCCATGTGCGCAGCCACGATGTGCTGGCGCGTTTCGGCGGTGACGAATTTGGCCTGCTGTTGCCCGACTGCCCCGCCGACGATGCGAAACGTATTGGCAACATGCTGATCGACACCATCAACGCCGTGCATTTCACCTGGGAAAACCGCGTTTTCGATATCGGCGCCAGCATCGGCATCGTGCCGTTCAGCGCCGGTGAGCTGACCTTTGGCGAATTGATGAGCCGCGCCGACGTCGCCTGTTACACCGCCAAAAATGAAGGCCGCAACCGTGTCGCCATTTATGACGGCGGCGACAGCGAGCCCGCGCGCGACCACCATCAGATCCAGATCGCCGCCAGCATTCGCGAAGCGCTCGAAGCCGGGCGTTTCTGCTTGTACGCGCAGCAGATCGTGCCGCTCAGCGCCGAACACAGGGGCGTGCGTCCGATCGAACTGCTGGTGCGGTTGCGCACCCGTGAAGGCCAGCTGCTGGCACCCGGCGCCTTTATTCCCGCCGCGGAACGTTACGACATGATGGCCGACATCGATCGTTGGGTGGTCAGCACGGCGCTTCTCGAATACGGCCAACGGTTCGCCGCCATCGACAACCTCGGCATCTCGATCAATCTGTCCGGCACCTCGTTCAACGACACGGACTTTCCCGACTTTCTGCGCAGCCTGATTCGCAATACGGCGATGGATGCGCGACAAATCTGTTTTGAATTGACCGAAACCGCCGTCATCAACGACTTCGGCAACGCCGTCGAATTGATTCGCGTGTTGCAGGAAGAGGGCTGCCTTATCGCCCTCGACGATTTCGGCAATGGTCTCAGCTCATTCAACTATCTGAAAACTTTTCCGGCGCAGATCGTCAAGATCGACGGCGGTTTTGTGCGCACGATTCAGGAGAGCGAAATCGATCGCGCGATCGTCGAATCGATTCACCAGATCGCACGCCGCATCGGCGCGAAGACGGTCGCCGAATATGTGGAGACTCTGGAAATTGCGGAAACGCTGCGGGAGATTGGCGTCGATTTCGCGCAGGGTTATGCGTTCTCGCGCCCCGAGCCGCTGGATGATGTGCTAAAACAAATGGCGGCGAGCAACGCGTTACCTTCTGCGGCGCTCGCCTACTGATAAATGATCTGCGGCCGCATCGGCGCCAGCACGGCGACCAGACGGTTCTGTGCCGCGACCGGTGTCCCCGCCCGCTCCATCGCCCGATACAGATCCTCGACCAGCGCGTTGAACTGCGCTTCGGTGATATGCATGCCGCCGTGCGATTTTTCCATCGTCTCGCCGGTGTACGCGCAGGGCCCGCCGCTGAGATGGCAGAATTGCTCGATCAGCATCTGCCGGAAATGATCGATGTTGGTGTCCTTGAACAAACTGAAAATACGATCGTCCTGCGCGATGTTGTCGAGCAGGTTGTCGACAATGATTTCGACCCCGGGCTGGCCGCCGAGATCGCGATACAGTTGATCGGGCGGTGGTTGCAGCGCCGCACACGCCGTCAAGAATACAAAGGACAATGCAGCGGCCAGCATCATTAAGGTGCGCATAAAAGTTTTCATCAGTAACTGCCCTGGAGCGAAACATACCAGCCCTGCTGATTTTCGAGCGTCGCGATGTCGCCGAGATCGACCCACGCTGCGATTACCGACCATTGTTTATTGGGAAACCACGCGACAAACACATCGCGCCAGTCCTGTTCGCGCGCGAACGATAAATTATCCGGCTTCTGTCGATATTCCACCCCCGCGGCCCACTGCCGATTCAGGAAAACACCGATCGAACCTTCGAAGACGATTTCGTGACTGTCATTGGCGTCGCCGCCAAAACCGACCAGACCACCCTGATTGGCGCGCGTCGCACGCGCCACGCCGTTGAGCCAGACGTTGTGACCGAACGCGCCGCCGAGAAATAATTTGGTCGCCGCGACGTACGCATCCCAGTCCTTATCGTCGCGCGCACCGGCGGCCTGCGGAATAAAAAAATCTTCGTTTACCTTGTACTGCAGGCCGGCGCTGATCTGCGGCAGGTCGCCATAAATCAGATCGCCGAACAGCCGCGCCTTCACGCCGAAAACATTCTGCGCGATGGTGTCGTCGGCAACGCCGAGCGCACCGGCGAGTTTGTCCAGAGACAACTCTTGGCGCGCCACCGATATTTCGACGCGGTTATTCCAGCTGTAGGCGGCGCCGAAAACATCGAGCCGGTAATCCTTTACCTGAACGCGGCTGGCAAACGCGGTGCCGCCGCTCTGATTGGCGGCGCCATAACCGGCGAGCACGGCGAGCGGCACGATGCCGCCGCCGGCAGTACCTTCGATCTGGCTGCCGCCACCGGTAGCCAGCAATCGCCCCTGGTCGGCGTTGCCTTCCATGCTGGCGACCGCCGCACTGACGTCCCCCGCACTAACGGCGCCGACAAACACCGCCAGCACGCCGCCAACCCGTATTTTTGCACGATGTTTCGCGCGCACTAATTTTCCTCCATCACACGCTGTCGATGATCGATGACCCACTGCGTAAACTCAGCGGCCGGCAGCGGTTTAGCCAATAAAAATCCCTGCACCATATCGCAGCCCAGCTCGCGCAGAATCACGCGCGAAGCTTCGGTCTCCACACCTTCCGCAACCACTTCCAGACCCATGTTGTGGCCGAGTTCGATGGTCGAGTGCACGATGACGCGATCGTCTTCGCTCTGGTCGAGTTTGAGCACAAATGATTTGTCGATTTTCAATTCGTCGATCGGCAATTTTTTCAGCAGTGCCAGCGATGACTGCCCGGTACCGAAATCGTCGATCGACAAGCGCAGACCGAGATCGCGCAAGCGCTGCATGCTCATCAGGCTGCGCTGCACTTCGTGCATCACCGAACTTTCCGTCAGCTCCAGACACAGCGACTGCGCCGACACGCCGTGCAGGTGCAGCGTACGTGCGATATACGCAGGCAGATCGTCGTTGAGCAGATCCAGTGCAGAAATATTCACCGACAACTTTATCGCGAGTCCGAGCTGCGCCCACGCAGCGATTTGCTGAATACCTGCATTCAACACCCAGCGTGTCAGCTCGACGATATGACCGGAGCTTTCCGCCAATGGAATAAATTCATCGGGGCCGATAAATCCCAGCGTTGGATGAACCCAGCGCACCAGCGCTTCCCCGCCGATGTACTCCGGCGCCGACAGTTTCAGCTTCGGCTGGAAACGCAGATGCAAGCCGCCATTGGCGATCGCATCGCGCAACTCGTGCACCAGCGACAGCCGCCGCATACGCGCCTCTTCCCAGCCGTTCTGGTACCGCGCAACACGCGTCGCCAGCGGATTCGCGCTGTCCTGCTTGCAGCGCGCCATCGCAATATCGGCGCGCCGCATCAACACTTCCGCGGAGGCACCGTCATCCGGAAATACCGCGATACCGACATGCGCGTCGATCGAAAAATGTAATTCGCCGAGATGCAGCGCCTTGGCGAGATCGCCGAGCAGACGCTGCGCGATGCCCAGCGCCAGCGCACTGTCGACACCCGCCAGCACCAGCAAAAATTCGTCGTTGCCGAGCCGCACCACGGTGTCGCTGTGTTTGACTGCGGTCTGCATGCGTTCGGCGACGTGGCACAGTACGCGATCGCCGATGCCGTGGCCGAAGGCGTCGTTGATGGATTTGAAGTGATTGAGATCGATCGCCAATACCGCAACATGCGTGTTTTTATCGAGGGGATCCTTGCCGAGCGCTTCGGCGGCATTGATCGCCGCGATCAGTTCGCGCCGCGCCACCGAACGATTGGCCAGTCCGGTCAGCGCATCGTGTTCGCCTTGATGCACGATACGTTGCTCGCGCTCGACGACTGCATCCTGCATCCGGTTGAACGCGTGCGCGAGTTCGCCCAATTCATCGCGCGTTCGCACCGCGACCCGCGCAGAATAATCACCGCTCGATACCCGCACCGCCGCGCCAGCCAATTCGCGCACGGTTTGCGTGAGCCGACGCCCCACCAGTACCGCGGCCGCAATCGCAAACAACAGCCCGGCCATCACCAGCCACCACATCTGCTGGCTGAGTCGGTAATAGGGTTCGAGCACGGTTTCCATCGGCAATTGCAGCACCGCATATAACGGTACGCCGCGGCGGGTAAGCGGCACGTCGATCTGCATCACGCGCTGGTCGTTGAGTGTGATTTCGTGCGGCTGGCCGGAAAGATGCTCGCCGAAGGTGGCGGCCAGCGCCGTCGTTTCGACCGCACTGAAGGTACCGGCGATGTAATGCGAGCCGCCGCCTCCTTGTTCACTGTCTTTTTGTTGACTGCCTTGCTGATCGCTAAAAAAGGCAACGTCGAGCCGCGTCAGCTGTTTGATTTTTTCGGCGAGGGTGTTGTCGAGCGCGAAACCCATACCGACCCAGCCAATGCGCGTCGGCGATCGCACCGGTGTCACCACCAGAATGTACGGCACGTCGTCGAGCACGATATTGGTGGCGATGCTGCCGTCGCGATCGGCCGCTTTCAGCAATTCGAAAAATTGTGGCGGCAAGGCGCCGGCTTTTGCGTTGGTATCGGCGAGCAGCATGAAATCGTTGCCGATCGCCAAAGCGCGATCCGCGGCAACGCGATCGGCCTGATTGCGCAATGCCGAATCGATGGTGCCGGCATCGCGGGTCGCCAGCGCTTCGCGAAAGCCGAAATCGTTGACCAGCACCGATACCGAACCCTTGAGTTGATCGGCCTGCGCTGTCATCGACTGCGCAAACACATCGGCACCGACACGCAAGGCGCTGTGCGCGGACTGCACGGTGGCGTCGAGCAGTGCGCGCCGCGCCGCGATATACGTGACGAACTGCACCGTGGCGATCAGCGTGATCGCGACCAGTATCAGTTTGGCGAGATAACTCATGCGCATCGGCATCATTGCTCGCGGTTGCGGCGTTCGCCCCAGCCGCCGCCGGTACTGGCAGGCTCCGGCAGAACTTCGCGCTCGGCATTATTGAACGTGACGGCGACGCTGCCGGTGGCGCCGACGACCACCGGCTGTTCGATCACGCGGTTCGGTGTCAGTCCGGGATACCACAACTGCGCGCGGTATTTGCCGGCCGGCACGTTATCGATCGCGAGCGTGCCGGTGGCATCGGTGAGCGCGAACCACGGCGAATCGACGACGTAGATAAACCCGATCATGCGATCGTGAATATTGCAGCCGAGCGCAACCTCGCCACCTTTATCAAACACGATCGGTGCCGCCGGCACACCGTGATACAGCGGCAGCGAAAAGCGTTTGGCGTCGGAAAACGAATAGACCTGATGGCGAATATCGTCGCTGTTGGGAAACCGCACCTGGGTATCGCGCCGCACTACCAGCACATGCGGCGCAAACTGCCGCCCGCGCTGGTCCATGACCGCCATCTCTGCTTTGGCAGGCGCCGGTGCAGGCGTACTGCCGTGCAACACGATCACCGCGTGCGGCACCGGCCTGCCTTGGCCATCGACCACCTTGCCGTGCAGATCGCCGGCTGATGCCGCGTGTCCCAGCGACCACGCGCACAACGCCGCCGTTGCCAGCCGCAGTAAACGATAACGGGGATGCGCGCCGGTCATATCAGAGGGCATCAAAGAATGTCGACTGGAGAAATTTGGCTGGCGTGGTTTTCATGGGCGGCACGTACAAAAACTGCCGGTTTATCCATACTTGACAAGTGGCTCCCTCGCAGCCGGCGGCTATAACTATAGACGCTGCCCGTCAAATCACTGCGTCGGCCAACTAGGGAATCAGCGCCGGCAGCAGTTCATCCAGCATGCGCAGCGACAGGCCCCAGATGCGGCGGCCGCGATAGACATAAAACGGCAGGCGCATTTTCATTTTTTTATATTCCCAGTCCATTACGTCGCGATTGCCGTGATCGGCCAGAAAACGCAGCGGCACCCACTCGGTATCGGCGACCTCGTAGTTCAGCCGCAACGTCGGCTCCTGCGTCAGCGCAAATACATAAGGCGAGATGACCAGCGGCCGGCGGTGACCGGCGTGCGAACGCGAGCCGATGTCGGACAGCCGCGTCAATATCGCGCCCTGCGTTTGCAGATCGATGCCGACCTCCTCGCGGGTTTCGCGCATCGCGCCGGCCAGGCTGCTGGCATCGCGTGCGTCCACCATGCCGCCGGGAAATGCCATATGCCCGGACCAGCGATCGCCCTCGCGGTGCGCGCGTTCGATCATCAACACCTCGAGCCCTTCGGCGCCGTCGCGCAGCGGCAACGCAACCGCTGAGCGCCGGGCAAAGGCGCGCCACCATTTGCGCGCAGGGCGGAAATCGCGCAACTGCTCGCGCGCCTCGTCCAGAGATTCGATCATGTCACTCTCGTTGTTATGAATTACTTGGCCTCTGGCGTGCGATTTTAGAGCCTTAGCGGCCATAGCCACCAATCGCAATCGGTGCGCAACACCGGTGTGTGCGGCACAATGCTGCCGACAGACATAGACTTTCCGGACACTATTCATGGCAGCACTGGTTCAATTCACCGACGTCCATTTCGCCTATCGGCTGGAACCCACGCTGACGCTGGAAAACTGGACCTGGCAGGCCGGCGAACACTGGGCCATCACCGGCGGCAACGGCTCCGGCAAAACCACCCTCGCCAAACTGATCGCCGACCGCCTGCGGCCGCAGCGCGGCAGCGTGCAACGGTCAGGTTCGATCGACGCCGAACGCGACGTCTGTTACGTGTCTTTCGATTTGCAGAAGGAGCTGATCGACCACGATCTGCGTTTCGACGAAAGCAACGAGCGCGAAGATGCGTTCGATGTCGGCACCTCGGTGCGCAGCGCTATTCTGCAAGGCCGCGCCGAGGACGCACGTTTTGCCGAACTGGTCGACGCGCTCGGCATTGGCCACATCCTGCGGCGCGGTATCCGTTACATATCGACCGGCGAAGGCCGCAAAACGCTGCTGGCGCGCGCCTTGTTATCGATGCCGAAAATCCTGATTCTCGACAATCCGCTGGAGGGACTCGACCAGCAGGCACGCGCGGACTTTACGCAATTGTTGGAGCGCCTGCTCGGCGGTGCCACGCCGCTGTTGCTGCTGGTGCCCGCCGGCAGCGAATTGCCGCGAGGCATCAGCCACGTGCTGCAGCTCGATCACGGCCGTGCCGCATTTGCCGGTACACGCGCGCAATTCATCGACTTCAGCGCGCGCAGCAAACGTTACGCGGTTGCGACCGAACAGACTTTGCCGCCGCCACTGCGCGCCGATTTCGTGTTGCCGAAAAATACGCCGCTGCTGGAACTGGCCGGTGTCAATGTCAGCTACAACGACACGCCGGTGCTCACCGATATTCACTGGCGTTTCGAGCGCGATCGCCACTGCCATGTCAGCGGACCCAACGGCGCCGGTAAATCGACGCTGCTGTCGCTGATCAGCGGCGACAATCACAAAGGTTACGGCCAGCCGCTGTGGCTGTACGGCAAAAAACGCGGCAGCGGCGAAAGCGTGTGGGAGATAAAAGCCAATTGCGGCATCGTCAACACGCCGCTGCAACTGACCTTCGTCGGTCGCCAGCGCGTGCTGGAAGTGGTGGCGTCGGGACTGCACGACACCATCGGCCTGTACGATTTTTGCGGCGGCCGCGAGAAAGAATTAACGATCGACTGGATCAAGGCCGTCGGCCTCGAAGCCCTTGCCGAACATCGCTTCGACCAGCTCTCGTTCGGCGAACAGCGCCTCGCCCTGCTCGCCCGCGCCATGGTGAAATCACCGCCGCTGCTGATTCTCGATGAACCCTGTCTCGGCCTCGACGGCGCCCACCGCGAACTGTTTCTGGCGCTGGTCGACACCATCGCTGCGCAAAACCACACACAGATTCTGTACGTCAATCACGTCGCCGAGGAAATGCCCCACTGCATCAATCAATGGCTGGCGCTGGAGCCCCACGCCGAGGGTGGTTATACCGCGCATGTCACCAGCCGCTGAGGAGTAGTGTTAGAAAAATACTGGCTATTACTTGAAAAATTCTGCGCTCCGAACAACCCGCGCAACACGCATCGACAATGAATTGGCGCAGCAACTAGCGCCGCCGAATTACGCCTCTCAGCCATCTGATTTCCCGACGGTTTTCCGATTCGGAGAAAATTCAGAAAACACCATAAAACCCCGATATTTGCGCAATTCCTCGAAAATCTTTCGAGTCTTTTTTTATCTGCTACATTTTGGACTCTGGACGACAGGGGAAGGAGACGCATCGAGCGCCTTAGGGAAATCGTTAGACCGAACTAACCCCGCTAATAAAAGCCAGCTCACCGCAATACGCCGCGGCTTAGGTGCGATCGCACCTACCCATTCGGAGTCCTTCAGGTGTTGACCGAAATTCTGTCCTGCATTGTCGAGCAGCACGACCTGCGTCTGGTGGTAATGGCGGGCGTCATTTGTTGCCTGACGACTTACACCGCATTCAGCCTGGCGATGCGGGCGTTCAACACCTCTGCGTTTCCCGCCCGCAATTGGATCATCAGTGCCGCAATGACCATGGGCAGCGGGGTTTGGGCCACGCATTTC
>JBEVMI010000034.1:0-6602 GCA_040508685.1 Spongiibacteraceae bacterium | reverse complement strand
GTCGCTGTCGATGACGGCGATGACTTCGACATCGGCCGAGGTGTTGCGCGTGCCGAAGTTGAGTGCGCCCGCTTTGAAGCCGGCGATCGGCGCGACGTGGAAGAAGCGATAACGCGGATCGTTGAGTTGTGCGCAGTATGCCTCGACCGGCTTCCACACCGCTTCGTCTTTGGTGTTGTTGTCGATGATCAGGACTTCGTAGTTCTGATAATTCAATTTGCGCAGCGCTTCGATGGTTTCGATCACCATCTCCGGCGGTTCGTTGTAGCAGGGCACGTGTACTGACACTTTCAGTTCGCGACCGCCCTCCAGTTGCTCGGCCTTGCCGAATGGGCGTCGGCGTCGCAGGCTCCACACCGCTTCCGCCCACTCGTGCGCTTCCACCAGCAACACCGTGATCACGCCGATGGCACTGACCGCGAGAATCACGCCGAGCACGATCGTGCTGGTGGTCGCGTAGGGGTCCATCATCTGATACGCGATCCACACCAGGGCCGATGTACTGACGAACGCCACCACAGCAAGGAAACTTACCGCGCGCTTGCGCAATAGTTTGGCGTCGACCAGCAGCGCCAGGAAAGTCAGCACCGCCAGTGCGATCGTGATCGTGACCAGCGTCTGCCATTCCGGAATCGGTCGCACGGGGCCTTTCAACGGAAATTTCAGGTTGCGGTTGGCGTCCCATACGCCCCAGTAGGCACCGACCGAACCTTCAGAGGTCATTTTCCAGGGCTGGTCGAATGCCTCCATGATGAAATAGTCGTAGCCATTCTTTTCGGCGATGGTCGCGAACTTGCGCAGGAATTTGCCTTCGTCCGCGTTCGACGCTTCGGCTTCACCGCGCTCGCGGCCGCGGCTGGGCCAGCCCACTTCGGCGATCAGGATGGGTTTGCCCTTGTATTCCTGCTGCAGGCGGTTGTACGAAGCGACCACGTCGGCATTGGCGTAATCCACGCCTTTGCCGAGCCAGTACGGCAGGAAGTGCGCGCCGAGAAAGTCGACGGATTTGCCGAGGTCTTTTTCCAGCAGCCAGAAATCCCATGAATCCGCGGTCGAGATCGGCACCTTGCGGTTGAGGCCCTGACGCACATAGTTGATGTAGACGATGAGGTCTTCGCCGGTGAGTTCTTCGCGCAACAGGGTTTCGTTGCCGACGATGATGCGATCGATATTGTCGTTGCGATTGACCACGTCGATCAGGCGGTTGAGTTCTACCAGGTTCGCTTCGCGCTGATCGGTGAGCCAGCCGCCGATGGTGACGGAGATGCCATATTGTTTGGCGAGGCGCGGAATTTCGGCCTGGACATCTTTCACCGAATAGGTACGGATATGTTTGGTGTGCGTCGCGAGCAGGCGCAAGTCCTCGTCTATCTGCTCGACGGTCGGATTGATGTTCTTGATCGGACTCTGGTTGGCGCGAAATGGCGCATAGGCGTACCCGGAAACTTCGTCAGGCCACGGCGGCACTTCGCGATCAGGTCGGTTCAGCAGCGCCCAGCCGCCCAGCGTGATCGCCGACAGAGCGAACAGCACGACCACGATATGGATGAGGTTGGAATAATGTTGGGTGCTGGGTGTGGCCATAGGTAGGGAGGGCATCCGAAATGAATGTGGCTGCGACCGCTGCATGGTCTGACGCTGACGGGTGCACAGTTTACGTCAAAAATATCGCAGAGTTGCGGGCGCAGCCTAGCGTTTGTGACTGAATCCTCGCTGAATGTCGGAGGCTGGCCCGGGTGTGATTCTGCTACGATGCGCGCCGGAGTTTTGTCGATTTTTCAGTTCATCCGAAGGGCGCATTTGTATGGAATACGTGAAGTACCTCATCGATTTCATTCTGCACATCGATGTGCATCTCAGTGAGCTGATCCGCGATTATGGCGTGCAGACCTACGCGATTCTGTTCGCCATTGTCTTCATCGAGACTGGCCTGGTCATCATGCCGTTTCTGCCGGGAGATTCACTGCTGTTCGCGGCAGGGGCCTTCACCGCGAAGGGCGATTTGAATCTTTGGCTGCTCGGAGCCGGCCTGACCATTGCGGCCATTGCCGGCGACTCGCTCAACTATGCGGTCGGCCACTATCTCGGCCCACATGTGTTCAGTCGCAATTATCGCTGGCTGAATCGTGAACACCTGAAACGCACCGAGGCGTTTTACGAAAAACATGGCGGCAAGACCATCATCCTTGCGCGCTTCATTCCGATCATTCGCACCTTCGCACCGTTCGTCGCGGGTGTGGGTACCATGAACTACCGCCGTTTCCTTGCCTACAACGTGGTCGGCGCCGTGTGTTGGGTGTGGAGTTTTCTGCTATTGGGTTATGCCTTCGGCAATCACCCCGCGGTGAAGAAGAATTTTACGCTGGTCATCCTCGCCATCATCGTCATTTCCGTCATTCCAGTCGTTATCGAGTTCATCAAGGCGCGCCGTGCACCGGCGGTACAGGAGTGATGTCCGTGACGCCGGCGCAAAACAGTTCGCTCAGCTACCTCATTTCGCTGCTGGTTTCCGCCACCTTACTGCTGGGTTACTGGTACTGGCAGGGGCGGCCGGTGGTATTGCCGGATGTGGCGGGTGTCGGCCACAAGCTGCAATGTGTGTCCTACAGCCCCTTCGACAAGGATCAAAGTCCGCTGGTCGAAGGTTTTGTGTTGCGTCCGGAGCGGATGGACGCGGATCTGGCGCTGCTCGCCCAATATTTTTCCTGCGTGCGCACCTATTCGATGACCGGTCTCGATGAGTTGCCGGCACTGGCGGAAAAACACGGTCTGAAGGTGATGCTCGGCGCCTGGATCGGCACCGATCCGATTGCAACGCGGCGCGAAATCGATCTGCTGGTGGCGGCGGCCAATCGTTATCCGCAGGTGGTGCAGTCCGTTATCGTCGGCAACGAAACCTTGCTGCGCAAGGAGATTTCCGGCAAACGTCTGGCCGAGCTGATCAGCGAAGTCAAAAGCCAGGTGTCGCAGCCGGTGACCTATGCCGATGTCTGGGAGTTCTGGGAAAAACATCCCGAGGTCGCGCCCGCGGTCGATTTCATCACCATTCATTTGCTGCCGTACTGGGAGGACGATCCCGCCGGCATCGACGACGCGCTGGCCAAGGTCACGCAGGTGCGCGAGCACTACCAGCAATTGTTCGCACCCAAGGACATCCTGATCGGCGAAACCGGCTGGCCCAGCGAAGGCCGTCAGCGCGAAACTGCACTGCCGAGTCGCGTCAATGAAGCCAAGTTCATGCGCGAATTCGTCACGCTCGCCGAGCAGAAAGGCTGGAACTACAACCTGATCGAAGCTTTCGATCAGCCGTGGAAACGCGCCAACGAGGGCGCGGTCGGCGGTTACTGGGGATTGTTCGATGCCGACCGCAACGACAAGTCCATTCTCGCCGGAGCCGTCTCCAATCTGCCGCACTATCCGCTGTGGATGGGGGCCTCGCTGGCCGTGATGGGCGTCGGGCTGCTGTTTGCGGGGCGACCGCGCGACATTCGCGCGGGTTGGTTGATGCCGGTACTGGCAGCGATAGCCGGCGGCTGTCTCGGCGCGTGGTGGGTGCAGGCGGAATATGCAACCCGCAATGTCTGGGAGTGGGGCTGGGTGGCGCTGGTTTCCGCGCTGAATATTGCGGTGCTGGGTTACGGCGTATTGGCGTTGTCCTATCGCGGCGGCTGGCGCACACGTTGGTTTAACTGGCTTGAGCCGCGCGCCTCGACATTGTTGGCAGGTGCCGGTTTCATCGCCGCAGTGATTTCGATCCAGCTGGCATTCGACGCGCGTTATCGCCTGTTTTCGCCGTGTGTGATTTTGGTGCCGGCACTGGTGTTTCTGTTGCTGCCGGTGCGGTTGCCACAGGCACAGGGACGGCTGCTGACGCTGATTGTCGGCTTGTCGTTGCCGTGGTTGCTGTGGCAGGAAACGCTCGGCAATGTGCAGGCACTGGCGTGGGTTGCCGCGGCGTTGCTGATGGCCTGCGCGTTGTATCGCGGTACTTTTTTACGCCTGGGTCTGCGCTCGGGCTTCAGCTCGCGAGCCGGGGCGAGCGCGTCAGCCGTAGCGCGGCGATAAGCAGCGCGAAAGAAGCTGCCGTCGCGGTGTACAACACCAGCGCCGGCAGCGCCAGCACCAATGCCACCCACGCCAGCTTGGTACCGATGTGTCCGCGCATCAGCCATGCCGCCAGCGCCAACGCCAGCGCACCCGACGACAACATGCCGAAATGAATCACCAGCCCCATCGTTTTGCGCACATCGCAGGCCAGTAACTGCGTCGTGCCGTCGCAGACATTGACCCAGTGCGTGTTTTCCATCAGCCCATAACGCAGGCCGTAACAGGCCGCCAGCCAGATCGACAGCAGCACGAATATCAGCCAGGGTGTTTTTCGCACGGTTTGAAATCTCGATTAAGGTTGGTAGCGCGTCGCGCTGTAAAAAATCAAACTATGACGCGAATTCCCGCGTCCGGAAACAAAAATATTTTTGCGCCTGATCGAAAGTGTCAGAGCCAAAACCGCGCACAATCAGGGCTATCTCGCGATATAACTTTTGCAGCTGTCGAGACGTTTACAGCTGCGGGGAGATAGCCATGAGTCGCCCGCATTCGATTCAACTGATCGGCGCCGCCTGTGGGTTGGGATCACCCGACCAGCGTTGCGCAGAAGGGCCGGAGCGCATGCGCTGGCGCCTCGCTGCCCGCCGCAAATTGCACGGCAATCTGGTCTGGCGCGAAACCGTTCACGCCTATGCCGGCACCTCCCGACGTTTTCAGCATTCCGAGTTGCTCGCCTTCGATCGCCAGCTCGCGCGTGTCGTACACGATACCGTCGCCGAAGCATCACGATTTATCGTGCTCGGCGGCGATCACTCCTGCGCACTTGGCACCTGGCAGGGTGCAACGCGTGCACTGGCTGCGGAGGGGCCGCTTGGCCTGATCTGGATCGACGCACATATGGACGCGCACACACCGCTGACCAGTCCGAGTGGCAATCGCCACGGCATGCCCTTGGCGGCATTGCTCGGCACCGGCGCGACCGCCGTATTCAGCGTCGCAGAAAATGCGCCGCCGTTGTTCGCGCCCGAGCATGTCTGCCTGATCGGCGTGCGCAGTTTCGAGCCGGAAGAAGAGCGCTTGTTGAAGAAACTCGGCGTGCGGGTCTATCGCATGCGCGAAGTGGAAAAACGCGGGCTGACGGTGGTCATGGCCGAAGCGTTGCAACACGTGCAGAACGGTACCGCGGGTTTTGGCCTGACTGTGGACCTCGACGCAGTCGACCCGCACGAAGCACCCGCCGTCACCACGCCGGTCGCACATGGTTTGCGCGCGACGGAATTGATTGAGGTGGTCGCCAGTGCGGCGCGTCAGCGCAACCTCGTCGGCGTCGAAATCGCCGAATACAACCCGCACAACGATTGCGAGTCGCGCACGGCAGAGTTGATACAGACGTTGATCGAAACCGTGGTCGCCGCCGAATACATACTCGATCACAGCGTCGAACTCGAAGAACGTTATTGCGCCCACAATTACGCGCCGCTGCCGGTGGTGCTGACGCGCGGGCGTGGCGTGTATGTATGGGATACTGCCGGCAAACGCTATATCGACATGATGTCAGCGTATTCGGCAGTCAGTCTCGGCCACGCACATCCGCAACTGGTCAGCGCGCTGACCGAGCAGGCGAGCCGATTGTCGCTGGTATCGCGCGGGTATTTCACCGATCGTCTCGGGCCCTTGGCGCAGCGGTTATGTGAACTCACCGGCTGCGCGCGCATGCTGCCGATGAATACCGGCGCGGAAGCGGTGGAGACCGCATTAAAAGCGGCGCGCAAATGGGCCTATAAAATAAAACACGTGCCGGAAGGGCGCGCGCAGATCATCAGCTGCGCCGGCAATTTTCACGGCCGCACGATTGCGATCGTCGGCATGTCCAGCGAAGCGCAATACCGCGACGGGTTCGGACCATTTCCGCAGGGATTCGTGCAAATTCCCTATGGCGATAGCGCTGCTCTGGAGCAGGCGATCACACCGTATACCGCAGCATTTCTGGTCGAGCCCATTCAGGGTGAAAGCGGCATCGTGCTACCGCCAGCGGGTTATCTGGCCGAGTGCGCGCGCATCTGCCGCGAACGCCATGTGTTGCTGTTGTGCGACGAAGTGCAGACCGGCCTTGGTCGCACCGGAAAATGGCTCGCGTGCCAGCACGAGAATGTGCAGCCCGATGGCGTCATGGTAGGCAAGGCGCTCAGTGGCGGACTGGTGCCGATCTCGGCATTTCTCGCCAGCGAGGAGTTGATGAGCGTGTTCACGCCGGGCGATCACGGCTCGACATTTGGTGGCAATCCGCTCGCGTGTGCGGTGGCGCTGGAAACCCTGAATGTGCTGCAGCACGAACATCTGCTCGACAGCGCGGCGGAGCACGGCGACTACCTGTTGCAGAAACTCGAACAGCTGCGGAGTCCATTTGTGCGCCACATTCGCGGCAAGGGCTTGTTTATCGGCGTCGAACTCGACACGCAAATGGTGGATACGCGCGCCGTCTGCGAGGTGCTGCTGCGTCATGGCATTCTCACCAAGGATACGCACGAGACGGTGCTGCGATTCGCGCCACCTCT
>JBEVMI010000033.1:0-5016 GCA_040508685.1 Spongiibacteraceae bacterium | reverse complement strand
CCCGATCGATCAGCGGCGCATCCTCGGTCATTTCTCGCTCGCCACTGTTGATGACGTGAACGACGCCATGGCCGCGGCCCAAGCCGCCTTTTCAGGATGGCGCGCAACACCCATGGAAGAGCGTGTGCGTCTGCTGAAGCGCGTCGCCGCGCTGATTGAAGAACGCGTTTATGGCATCGCTGCCGCGATGTCGTTGGAAGTTGGAAAGAATCGGATGGAAGCGCTGGGAGAAGTGCAGGAGACAGCGGACTTTTTCAATCTTTACGCGGATGATTATGCCGGACACAACGGATTCGATCATCCTTTGCCCGATGATCCGCTTCCGGACTTCCGTTCGCACTTGCCGGCGGGCCGGTGGCTGCCGCTCTAATTACAGGAAACACAGTTGCGTTGAAAACTGCGACCGATACCCCGTGGTCGGGACGTTTGCTCGCAGATTGTATACGCGATGCCGGCCTTCCGCGGGGAGTCTTCAATTATCTCAATGGTGGCGGCAGCGTAGTTGGTGAGGCTTTGCTAAACCATCCCAATACCGCCGGAATCACCTTCACCGGATCGGTTGACGTTGGAATGCATATCTATCGCACCATGGCCAGTGGCGTGTATCCGCGGCCGTGCATCGCGGAAATGGGCGGCAAGAACGCTTGCATTGTGACCGCTAATGCAGATCTCGATCGCGCCGCCGACGGGATTGTGCGTTCCGCGTTTGGATTGAGCGGACAGAAATGTTCGGCGGTGTCGCGAATCTACGTTGATGACAAAGTCGCGGATCCGTTGATCAAGAAGCTCCAGGAAAAAATCAACGCGATTACGATTGGCGATCCTTCGCGAAAGGAAAATTGGCTCGGGCCGGTGACCACAGCCAGCGCGCTGAAAAACTACGAGCGTTACAGTAAAGAACTTACCGAAAACGGCGGACGAATTTTGTCCGGCGGCAAGCGTCTGGCCGAAGGTGAACTGACGCACGGCTATTTTGTCGCGCCGACGCTGGCTGAAGCGCCGGCCACGCATCCGCTGTTCAAAGAGGAAATGTTCGTCCCGATCACGATGGTTTGTCGCGTACGCGACCGCGCTGAAGCGATCCGGCTGGCCAACGATTCACGTTTCGGACTAACCGCCGGTCTCTACGGCAACGATGACGATGCAGCCTACTTTTTCGACAACATTGAGGCCGGAGTCACCTATGTGAATCGTCCCCAAGGTGCCACCACTGGTGCGTGGCCGGGCTATCAACCGTTCGGTGGCTGGAAAGGATCTGGTTCGTCGGGCAAAGGGATCGCCTCGTTTTATTATCTGGCGCAATACCTGCGCGAACAATCGCAGACGAAAGTGGAATAGGCGATGCAGCTCGGCAGCTTACAAGAAATCATCGATCAATATATCCATGATGGTCAGAGCGTGGCGCTAGAGGGTTTTACCCATCTGATTCCGTTCGCAGCCGGGCACGAAATTTTGCGCCAGAAAAAACGCGATCTGCATCTGATCCGGATGACGCCGGACTTGATTTACGATCAATTGATTGGTGTTGGTTGTGCCCGTGCACTGACGTTTTCCTGGGGTGGCAATCCCGGCGTCGGCTCGCTGCATCGGCTGCGCGATGCGGTCGAAAATGATTGGCCGCGACCGCTGGAGATTCACGAACATTCGCACGCGGGAATGGCGGCGGCTTACATCGCAGGCGCGGCTCGGATGCCATTTGGAATGTTACGCGGCTACGTCGGAACCGATCTTCCCGGCGTTAACTCGGAAGTGCGCGAAGTACGCTGCCCTTACACAAACGAGAAGATCGCGACCGTGCCCGCGATTAATCCTGACGTCACCATCTTACATGCGCAAGCCGCCGATCGACAGGGCAACGTTTTTATTCGCGGCATCGTTGGCGCACAGAAAGAATCGGCGTTGGCCGCGACGACGCTGATCGTCACAGTTGAAGAAGTCGTCGAGTCGTTGGACGCGCCGATGAATGCAATTGTTTTGCCTCACTGGGTGGTGACAGCGATTGCCGAAGTGCCAACCGGTGCTTATCCGTCCTACGCGCTCGGCTACTACGCGCGAGACAACGCGTTTTATCTGGCTTGGGATGAAATCGCTCGCGACCGCGAACGGTTTTCTGAGTGGATCGATCGTCACGTGATCAGTAGCCGAGACCACGCAGAATTTCTCGACAGCTTGGCGGAGGCCGCATGAACGTCGATTCCTCTTCTCTAAATAAATATACGCCGGACGAAATGATGACGATCGCGGCCGCGCGTTTGATTTGGCCTGGCTGCGTTTGTTTCGTTGGCATCGGTGTTCCTTCCGCGGCAGCGAATCTCGCACGTCTAACTCACGCGCCGGACATCGTACTCATCTACGAATCTGGCGCCATCGGCACGCAGCCGAGGGTATTGCCGTTATCGATTGGCGATGGCGAGTTGGCCGAAACGGCAGACGCCGTGGTGCCCTTACCGGAAATTTTTTCCTACTGGCTGCAGGCTGGTCGCATCGATGTCGGGTTTCTTGGCGCGGCGCAGATCGATCGCTTTGGGAATCTCAATACCACTGTCATTGGCGGCTACGGAAAGCCAAAGACGAGGATGCCGGGTGCTGGTGGTGCGCCGGAAATTGCCCACCACGCCAAACAAATTTTTGTCGTGCTGAAACAATCACCGCGCAGCTTTGTCGCGCAGTTGGATTTTTGCACGAGCGCAGGCTTTTTAAATGGAAATGGCGAGCGAGCGCGGCGTGGTATCCCCGGTGCGGGACCGCAAGGAGTGATCACTGATTTGGGTGTGCTCAAGCCAGCGGCCGGGTCGCAGGAGCTCACGCTAGTGGCCCGCTATGAGAACGTCAGTGTGGACAAGGTCCGTGCGGCAACAGGCTGGCCACTGGCAGTTGCCGAGATCATCGACGTTGTCGCACCGCCCACCGCAGACGAGCTGCGCGTTCTTCGCGACCTGCACAAGCGAACGGATATCGCGCATGCTGGCGATGCGCGTCGATTCAGGAAAACTCCGCGTCCATCGCTCGAGCAAGCGAGGTCAATAGCATGAACAAGAGTTCCGATAGCCGTCCCGCCATCCGGACGGAATTGCCCGGCCCCAAAGCGCGGGCTGTGCTGGCCCGCGATGCCAAAGTGGTGTCACCCTCGTATCCGCGCGAGCACCCATTTGTGATGTCGCATGGTCGCGGTGTCGAAGTTTGGGACGTAGATGGCAATCGGTTCCTGGATTTTGCCGCAGGCATTGCCGTCTGCAGCACGGGCCATTCACACCCGCAGGTGGTTCAAGCGATCAAAGACGCTGCAGATCGGTTTCTGCACATTTCTTCTGATTACTGGCACGAAGGGCAAGTCGCCCTCGCCGAAAAGATCAATGCACTGGCACCGATGGGGGAGCCGGTGCAGAGTTTTTTCTGCCAGTCCGGCACCGAAGCGGTGGAAGGCGCATTGAAACTGGCGCGCTATGTCAGTGGACGCTCGCGATTCATCGGCTTTCTCGGTGGTTTCCACGGGCGCACGATGGGTTCGCTGGCTTTCACTTCCAGTAAGCAAACCCAGCAGCAAGGTTGCGCGACCATGCCGGGTGTCACCCACGTGCCGTTTCCGAATACTTACCGACCGCTGTTCGCGGGCGAGGATCAAGGTCAGGCCGTCCTTAACTATATAGAGAACGGCTTGTTCGTCAGTAACGTGCCAGCCAGCGAAGTCGCCGCCATCCTGGTCGAGCCGATTCAGGGCGAAGGCGGCTACCTGGTACCGCCCGATGGATTTCTGGCGGGCTTGCGCCAACTCTGCAATCGCCACGGCATTCTGTTGATTTTCGATGAAGTGCAATCAGGCATAGGGCGCACCGGCAAAATGTTTGCCTGCCAGCACTGGAACGTGCAGCCGGATATCATGACGCTGGCCAAGGGCCTCGGCTCGGGCCTGCCGATCGGCCTGGTCGTGGCTAAGAAAAGCATCATGCAACAATGGAAGTCCGGCGCGCATGCGAACACTTACGGTGGCAATCCGCTATGTTGCGCGGCGGCGTTGGTGACACTCGACCTGGTTGAACGCAAATACGCTGCCAACGCCGAGAAAGTCGGCGCTTATTTTATGGACCGCTTGCGCGAGTTGCAGTCACGGCACCAAGTGATCGGGGAAGTTCGTGGCAAAGGACTAATGATCGGCATGGAGCTGGTCAGCGATCGAGCCAGCCGCAACCCTTGCAAATTTTCGTGTCATACCGTGATCACGCGCGCATTTCATCGAGGCCTGCTCTTGCTCTCTTGTGGGCAGAGTACAGTGCGCTTCATGCCGCCGCTGATGGTGTCGGTGGCGGAGGTAGACGAGGCAATGACTTTGCTAGAGGCTGCCCTGGTCGAAGCAATGGCTCAATAATGGGAATGACAATGCGCCAGCCCAAGATTCTGCTGGCTGGCCTGTTGTTACTCTCTCCCTTCTCGGCGCTGGCGGAGCGCAAGCCTGTAGCGGCGCAAATCCAGTTGCCGCACAATTATTACTACCGCGAGATGTATCTGCCGCAGCTAACGAGCGGCCCATCGGCATTAACCTTTTCGCCCGATGGCAAGGAGCTTGTTTATAGTATGGGTGGCTCGCTGTGGCGCCAGACTATCGGTGACGATCAGGCGCGTGAACTTACCCACGCAGGCGGCTACGACTACCAGCCGGATTGGTCACATGATGGTCGACATATTATATTCACCCGCTACCAGAAGGACGCCATCGAGTTGTGGCAGCTCGATCTGCAAACCGGCACGGAAGTCGCGCTAACCTCGCATGGCGATATCAATCTCGAACCGCGCTATTCACCCGATGACCGCCAGGTCGCCTTCGTTTCCACCGCTGACAGCGGCCATTTCAATCTCTATCTCGCAGAGGTTGCTGACGATCGGTTGAGCGGCGCGAGACGTTTGCTACCTGAGCACACGAGCAAGATCTATCGCTACTACTACGCGCCCACCGACCACGCCATCAATCCTTTCTGGACGCCCGATGGTAAGCGCTTGTTGTTCGTGTCGAACCGAGAGGTG
>JBEVMI010000026.1:0-13847 GCA_040508685.1 Spongiibacteraceae bacterium | reverse complement strand
ACTGGCGTAAAAATCGGAGGTGTAGCGCAGGCCGTAATTGGGCGGGATTTTCATCCCGACCAGCAGCACCCTGGCTTTGCTGCGCTGCGCACGCTGCACGATATCGTCGAGATTTGCACGCAGGCGTTCGATTTGAAAACCGCGCAGACCGTCGTTGCCGCCGAGTTCGACCACGACGATGGCGGGCTGATGTTTTTCCAGCAACGCCGGCAGGCGGTTGCGACCGCCCTCGGTGGTTTCACCGCTGATACTGGCGTTGATGACAGTTTGGTCATGCCCCTGCGCCTGCAGATGTTTTTGTAGTAAGTTCACCCAACCCTGTTCGCGCGGTATGCCATAGCCGGCACTGATGCTGTCGCCAAGTATAAGGATGTCGTTGTTGGCGAGTGCCGCGAACGACAGCGTCCACAACATTCCGATCGACAACATCCGGCGCCACAGGACCGTGCGTAATCCAGTCATCTTTTTAAATCTCATTGTCAGTGTTAAGCGAATGACCGGGCGCGAACCTATTTGTGTTGGCATGTATTAATTCTTCCCTTGCAGCGTTTTGAATGAAACCGATGATCCGAGCCGAACAGCTAGACAAAACCGTCGCATCCAGCGCCGGTGACCTCCATATCCTGAAAGGAATTTCGCTGACGATCAAGGCGGGCGAAAGTATTGCCGTCACCGGCGCCTCCGGTTCCGGCAAATCGACGCTGCTCGGACTGCTCGCAGGGCTCGACACCCCGAGCAACGGCACGATTTATCTCGGCGAACATTTGATCACGGCATTGAATGAAGACCAGCGCGCCGCGGTGCGGGCGGAGCTGGTGGGTTTCGTGTTCCAGTCGTTTCAATTGTTGCCGACGTTGACGGCGCTGGAAAACGTGATGTTGCCGCTGGAATTGCACGGCCGTCGCGACGCAGAAAAAGCGGCCGCCGATTTTCTTGACCGCGTCGGCCTCGCCGCACGTCGCGGGCATTTTCCGCGGCAATTATCGGGCGGGGAACAACAGCGTGTCGCGATTGCGCGCGCTTTTGCCGGCGAGCCCAAAATTCTGTTTGCCGATGAGCCGACCGGCAATCTCGACAGCCGGACCGGCGCGCACATTATCGATTTGTTGTTTGCGATGAATCGCGAGGCTGGCACCACACTGGTGCTGGTTACGCATGAACAACGGCTGGCCGATCGCTGTGGTCGCCGCTTGATTCTTGAAGCCGGTGCTGTAGTCGACGATGCCATGCAGCATGTTGCCGCCGCTGCCGTACAGCACGATGCTGAAGGCAACACAGCGGCAGCGGAGTTACGACCGGTGTCGCAGCAATGACCGGAATCAGTCGTGCGGGTGGGTTTTCTCGCGGCAGCATTTTGCTTATCGGAAAGTTTTTGCGGCGCGACTGGCGCAGCGGCGAGCTAACGCTGTTGCTCGCGGCGCTGGTGATGGCGGTAGCCATCGTCACCGGTATCGCCGCCTTTGCCGATCGCCTGCAACAAAACATCGACGATCGCAGCAATGCATTTCTGGCGGCCGATCGTGTGCTGGTCAGCGCGCGTGAAATCGATCCGGCATTTACCGATCGTGCATTGGCTGATGGTTTGCGCACCGGGCGTGTGATCAGCTTTCAGTCGATGCTGGTGGCTGGTGACAATTTGCAATTGGCCGCGATCAAGGCGGTATCGGCAACGTATCCGCTGCGAGGCGAATTAAAAATTGCCGATGCGCCGTTTGCACCGGCGCGGGTTGTCGCGCACGGTCCGGCGGTGGGTGAGGTGTGGCTGGAGGCGCGTCTGCTGCCGCTGCTGAAATTGCGCGTCGGCGACAACGTCGCCATCGGCGAAGCGAATTTCCGGATCGGCGCCGTACTGGTCAGTCTACCGGATGAAAGCGGCGGCTTTTCCGGCTTCGGGCCGCGCGCATTGATGGCACTGGACGATCTGACGAGCACGCAGGTGGTACAGCCGGGCAGCCGCGTAACGTGGCGATATTTATTCGCGACGCCAGAAAATGTGCGCGACGAAACTGCGTTGAATAATTTTGGTGAATGGCTGCAACCGCAATTAACGCAGGGGCAACGCTGGCAAACGGTGCGCGACGCGCAGCCGCGCGTCGGCCGTGCGATAGAGCGTGCGCGCAGTTTTTTGTTGCTCGCGGGGGCTTTGGGTGTGGCACTGGCAGGCGTGGCGATTGCACTCGCGGCACGGCGTTATAGCGAACGCCATTACGATCAGGTGGCGTTGCTGAAATGTTTCGGTGCCGGCGGTGCACGGGTGCTGCGGATGCATCTTGCGCAACTCGCGGCGATCGGAATTGTTGGCACTGCCGTGGGTTTATTGTTGGGGCTGGCGGTGCAGGCGCTGTTTAGGTACTGGCTGTCTGCGTATCTGCAGGAATCGGGGCAGGGGCTGGTGTTTTTTTCGTGGCGACCGATTGCCGTCGCCGCTATCACCGCATTTACCTGCCTGTTTGCGTTTGCGCTGCCGCCATTGCTCGGGCTGCGCGATATTCCGCCGCTGCGGGTATTGCGTCGCGAACTCGCGAGTGCGCACGGTCGTGGTTGGGGTTCGGTATTGGTCGGCGTGATCAGCATGGCTGGCCTGATGTGGATTTACAGCGGCGACTTGCAGTTGACGCTGATTGTCTTGGGCGGCGTCGCTGCGGTGTTGCTGCTGGTCGGCGCGTTGGCGTGGGCGACGCTGCGCGGCGTACGGGTGGCGGGCATGCAGGCGGGCAGTTACTGGCGGCTGGCGCTCGCGGCATTGCAGCGCCGGCGTGCGCAAAGCGCATTGCAGATCGTTATATTTTCAATGGCGATCATGTTGCTGCTGATGCTCGCGCTGGTGCGCACGTCGCTGCTCGATGAATGGCGCATGCAATTGCCGGAAGGCACGCCGAATCATTTCCTGATCAACGTCGCGCCGCAGCAGGTGGACGACATGCAGAAATTTTTGCGCGATCGCGAGTTGCAAGCCGCGGGCTTTTATCCGATGGTGCGCGGCCGCCTGGTCAGTATCAATGACGCACCGGTCGTAGCGCAGGTGACAAAAGAAGAAGGCCGTGATCTCGCGCTCGACCGCGAATTAAATCTGAGCTGGTCCGATCATCTACCCGAAGGCAATGTACTCACTGCCGGTGCGTGGTGGCACAGTGACAGCGCAGCGGGTGTTTCCGTCGAGAAAGGTCTGGCTGAACAATTAGCATTGAAAGTGGGTGATCGCCTGCAGTTTCAGATCGGCGCCGATCCGCTCGAGGTAAATGTTTCGAGTATTCGCCAGCTCGACTGGGACAGCATGCGGCCGAATTTCTACATGATTTTTCCGTCGCAGTCGTTGCGTGATTTTCCGGCGACCTGGATCAGCAGTTTTTATTTGCCGTCGCAGCGCAAAGCGGTTCTCAATGAATTGGTCGCGCAATTTCCGACCGTGACGGTGCTGGAAATGGATGTGATCCTGGCGCAGGTGCGGGCCATCGTCGATCAGGTCAGCGTCGCGATTGAACTGGTTTTGTGGTTGATCCTCGGTTGCGGTGTGCTGGTATTGATCGCGAGTGTGCGCTCGACGCTCGATCTGCGTTTGCATGAGAGTGCGGTGCTGCGCGCGTTAGGAGCCGGTCGGCGCCAGGTGTTGGGTAGCCTGCTGGTCGAATTCTCGGCGCTGGGTATGATCAGCGGCCTGTTTGCAGCCTGTGCGGCGGAAATCGCAGTATGGCAGTACCAAACCCGTGTGCTGGATATGCATTTTGTGCCGCATTTCTGGATCTGGCTGGCGGGCCCGCTGCTCGGCGGTTTATTGATTGGCGGTGCGGGGTTGTGGAGTTGCCGGCGCGTAGTTAATACCCCGCCGTTGCAGGTTCTGAACATGCTCTGAGCGACAAAACTCACCGGCTCAGCAAATGGATGACGCGCGGGTGTGTCAGCGATCCGGCCAGCGGCCATTGGTATCCGCGGTAATCCATGCGTGCGAATACCAATAGAAACGGCCGCTGCCAGCGGGCAGGGTGCAGTTGTAACTTGCGTGCCCCAGCGGCAGTGCCCGATAGGCTTTCACGCGAAAACGTGTTTCGCTCAGCCAGTGGCTGCTGATACGTTTGCCGTCCGCGCTGAAGCATTGCAACTGCGTGCGTAACGGCCGGCGGCCGCCACGGTTGGCTCGCAGCACCAACTCCAGCGAGGGAATACCGCCTTCAATTGTCAGCGGAATATCCGGCGCATGCACCGCCTCGATTGGAAACGGCAGTGTTTGTAATTTGGCGCCAAATGCGGGCAGATTAGTAATGAGTCCCGCTTCGCCGGACATCGGAAAACGCGGTAATTCCAGCCAGTCGCTGTCGCGCCCGAGTGGTCCCGATTGTTGGCCGAAGGCGACATAACCGGCGTCGCGCGCGAGCTGTTTGGTCGCCTCGTTAAATTCACCGTGGGGCCACGCCAGCAGACGGTGACTTTGTCCGGGTCGCTCAAGGATGCGCTGCTCTCCGTCTTCGATTTCCGCCAGAATCTGTGCACGCCAATTTCCAGTCGGCTGGTCGCCGCGATAAATCAGATGTGAGTGATTGACGGTGTGGTTGGCGAGTGTGACGCCGGCTGCGGCGAGCGCCCGCAGCTGATCCCAGGTGCAATTCGCCGGAGAGTTTTTATCGATCGCATCGACGTTGACGAATATCGTGAACGGAATTTTTAATTCATTAAGCAGGGGGAACGCCGTTTCGCAAACACTGCGATTGGCGCCGTCGAAGCTGATGGCGACGCTGCGTTCCGGCAGTGACTGGCCGCTGCGCAGGCGTTGTACCAGTTCCGGCAAGGGCAAGACGGTGTAGCGATTGTCGCGCAGATAACGCAGCTGGCGTTGCAGGCCGTTGACACTGATGCTGGTGGCGGCAGGCGCAGCATCGCCGACGTGTCGATACTGCAGCACGACGGCATGCCACTGCTCGGCGGCGGCCGCGGGTGCAAACAAATAAAATCCGGTGTACAGGCCCAAGTAAAACAATGTGCTCAGGCAGCCGACAACAAACTGGCGTTTGCGCATCAACCCATTCTCGATTCGCGACGGCGCTGGCGGCGTTGCACCGATGCCAGATATTGATCCAGCCGTGTGCGCTGCGGCGCCGTGGTGATTTTCAGGCTGCCGCCAGCGAGGGTGTGCAGACCTGGCGAACGCATCACATAACTGTTGTGGAACTGGATTTCGCAGTCGATGTCGCCGCCGTCGGGAAGGCGAATCAATACATTCTTGAAGTGTTGTTCGCGTTCGATCTGCTTGGCGTAATCGCCGGCGAAGCTCACCTTGATGCCATCGGCGGAAAGGTTGACGACGCTGGCATTGCAGGGATTGCCCTCGGCGTCGCGCATGTCGAGGCCCAGATCCGGTTCGCGTTCGACGTACACCCGGAACGCGTGGCGCCGGTAGGATGCGCCGATATCGTCTGGCAATTCCATGTGGTACATCGGCACGCCATCGCTGACTTCGCGCAGCAGCAGGCGCGAAAAAAAGTTGACGGTCAAGCCGCGCTCGCGACAACTGATTTCGGCAATATCACCTTCCAGCAATTTTTCGCGGCCCTCCGGCGGATACAATTCGTCGGCCAAAAACAAGCCGTCGGACGGTCGCAGTTCGAGGATCATGCTTTGGAATGAACGCTCGATCCGCGGGAATTTGACTTCAATGAAGCTGTGACGTCGCTGCATCTGCTGCAGAAGAGCGAAGCGATCGGGCGCGCTGTCATCGGCACCGGACGATTTTTTTAGCCAGCGGTTAAGCAGCAATCTGAGCAATGCCGTGATCTACCGAGAATTAAAGAATCGGACAGGCTCAGCATGGTAGGGCGAGCAGTCGTTGTCGAGCGGGCTTTCGGTTGAGGCCGATCAAATTATGCAAAAAAAAGGGGGAGCTGCTGCTCCCCGTGTTTTTGCGCCGCTGGTTGGCGCTGGCGGCCTTACGGCAGCAGATGTTTCACTGCATCGCGTTCTTCGGCGAGTTCTTTCTCGGTCGCTTTCATTTTTTCCTGGCTGAAGGCGTCAATCGCCAGGCCCTGCACGATTTCCCACTTACCGCCTTTGCAGCGAACCGGGAACGAGTAGATCAGGCCTTTCTGAATGCCGTAGCTGCCATCGCTGTACACGCCCATCGAAACCCAATTGTCGCCTTCTGTACCGAGAGCCCAGGTGCGCATGTGGTCGATCGCTGCGTTGGCTGCGGAGGCGGCTGACGACGCTCCGCGCGCTGCGATGATCGCCGCGCCGCGTTGTTGTACGGCGGGGATAAACGTTTCTTTGTACCAGGCCTGGTCGATCTGATCGATCGCGACTTTGCCTTTCACTTTGGTGTGGAACAGATCCGGGTACTGCGTCGAGCTGTGGTTGCCCCAGATCGTCATGTTGGTGACGTCGTTAACCGTGGCGCCGAGTTTCTGTGCGATTTGGGTGACAGCGCGGTTGTGATCGAGACGGGTCATCGCAGTGAAGTTGTTCGGATCGATGTCCGGTGCATTGCGTTGTGCGATCAGCGAGTTGGTGTTGGCGGGGTTGCCGACGACCAGCACTTTGATGGTTTTCTTGGCGTTGTTGTTGATCGCCTTGCCCTGTACCGAGAAGATCGCGGCGTTGGCTTCGAGCAGATCCTTGCGCTCCATGCCCGGGCCGCGCGGACGCGCGCCGACCAGCAGTGCGTAATCCGTATCCTTGAATGCAACCGCGGGATCGTCGGTACAGATCACATTGGCCAGCAGCGGGAACGCGCAATCGTCCAGCTCCATTTTCACGCCTTCCAGCGATTTCAGCGCCGGGGTGATATCCAGCAATTGCAGGATCACGGGCTGATCGTCGCCGAGCATGGCGCCGGAGGCGATGCGGAACAGCAGGGCATAGCCGATTTGACCGGCGGCGCCGGTGACGGTAACGCGAACGGGTTGTTTCATGGATAGGGTCCTGTGTGAGTCGGAGCTGTTGGGAATCGAAAAACGGGTTTGTTGGCAGGTCGCCATTGGCCGTGGATCACACCGCCGACTGCCACCTGGACCCGGATAGGGTCACGCTCAAAGCGTCGGGAAGCGGGGGGCAATTCTAGAGGGCTGCCACTGCAATTGCCAACCGCGGATTGTTGATTCCTGTTGTGACCCTGAATATAGAGAACACTTTCCCGGAGACAATAAAAAAGGCCAGATCGATCCGGCCTTTTCTGGTGTTGGCGGGCGGGTTTATTTGCCTTCGAGCACCTGGTTGTAGAAGCTCAGTTTCGGTTTGGCAGCGTTGCTGCTATCGAGCAGGACCACAAACTCGGTCTTGCTGCTGATGCCGCTGATGGCGGTCTTCCAGCGATTGGCGCCGAGTACCACTTCGTACGCGCCGGCATCAAGTGTCGCTTTGCCGCGGTACTGACTGCCGCCGAGCGCCTTCAGTGTCACCATGCTCTTGTCCACATCCTTGCCGCCCTGCTGCAGTTTGAAGTGGACGACCTCATTGGTTTCCTTGGTGCGACGATTGTCCGACGGCAACCGTTGTGCCAGCGCCTGCAATTCGGCTACGACTTCTGCCGTGGTGCCGAGCTGGCGCGGGCCATCTGCCGCTGCGGTCGGAGTCGCCGCTTTCGCCACTACCGGGGCGGCGATGGTTGCCGCAGCCGCAGAGGTGGCAGCTGCCGGGACGGCCTTCACTAGCGGAGCTGCAGTGCTGGTGGTTTCCTTGGCGGCGAGCAGGGCTTTCAGGCGTTCGATTTCTTTCTGGGAGGCGTCGTTCTGCTGTCGGGTGCGTTCGAGTTCCTGTTCCTGTTGTTTCTGCCTGGCGCGTTCATCGGCCAGTCGCTGTTGCTGTCTCGGATCTGCCGCGACCACTTTGGGAGCGGCTGCCTGTTCCGCAGCCTGCTGTTGCAGGGTTTTCAGCTGGCGCTGTTTTGCCGCGCTCTGCTGTTTCAGGCCGTCGATTTCGCTGACCAGCGCGGATACGTCGGCGTTGGCTTTGTCGTATTTGCGTTCCGCCAGCGTGGCTTTGAACTCGGCATTTTTCAGCTTCGATTCCGAGTCGGCATTGGGTGCAGCTTTGTAGGCAGCGCGCGCTTCGTCGACGATGCGGCGGGCATCGGCCAGTTCCTTCTGCTCGGGCGAAGGACGCGACCGCAGGGCCTCGATCTGCTTCTGTTTAGCGTTGATTTGCTGGGATAAGGCGCTATGTTCGCGCTCCAGGCTGCCGATTTGAGCACGTGCATCCTCGGGTTGTGCCTGGGCGTTAAACGTCAGCGACGACGCGGTTACCAGCAGGCAGGCGACACTCACTTGTCTCCAGTTCATGACGGGTGGATTCCTCTATGTACAGCTCGAATCGAACAGATAGTGTCAGTCGACGGGTGTGACAATGGATGCGACCAACGAATTTGTTGTAAGTCACCGCTCGGGATGCGGGGCTCGGGAAATATGGCAGACAAACCCGGATCGGTCAAAATGGAGCAGGTTCAATTTGCGCAGCATTTCCGCTCCCTGTGGCAGGCATGACTGCACGGCTGACAAGTCTGCGGGCGCTGCATTAGACTGGCCGCCCGCTGAGCGCCCAATAACCCTTAGAGAGCGAACGCAGTCCAGCCATGTCGATTCCTTCCCAGTTCCGTGTCGAAAAAATTTCCCCTGATCGCCTGCTGACCATTGGTGTCAATGTCCTGCACCGCGCCTTTCATGACGGCCCGCGGCTGGATGCCAAACGTCGCTATCAATTCATCATGGAGCGGCAGCCGGTCTACCTGCTGAACATGACGATGGATACCGGCGGCGAAGTGCGGGTGGTGATGAGCCTGGAGCGCAGCGAGTTGCGTGGCCGGCTGAACTTCAGCCTGTTCCGTCAATTGATCGCGCAGTTGCTGGTCAATTACACCGAAGCATTGAATGCCGGCAAACCGCTCAATGTTTTTACCGATGGGCAAAATCGCCGCTGGGTATTTCTGCATCCTGCGTTCTGCAATACCGCCGAGGGCGTGAACGCGTTGGTGCTGGCGATGGATATGGGACGTGCGGGTGAGCTGCGGATCGAACTGATGTTCCTCGACCCGCAGCAATTCATAAAAAAGGAAGCGTCATAAAAAGGACGCTTCGCGCTCGCGCTGAGCGGCGGGCTCAGCCGATGGTGATGGCGGGCAACTGCGGCGCCATGCGTTCGAACTTCTCAGTGGGAGCCATTACCTGAGCCGGACCTTTGGCGACGGTTTTGCCGTGCTGGTTGGTCGCCTCGCACTCCAGCGTGACAAATTTTTTGTCGTCGCGTTTTTCAGTGACGGTGAGCTTGACGGTAATGGTGTCGCCGATTTTCACGGGTGCACGAAAACTCAGTGTCTGGCCGAGGTAAATGGTGCCGGGGCCGGGCAATTGCACCGCCAATGCCGCGGAGATCAGCGCACCGGTCCACATGCCGTGGGCGATACGCTCGCCGAACATCGAGGTGGCGGCGAATTCGGCATCGAGATGCACCGGATTGACGTCGCCGGAGACTGCGGCGAACAGCACCAGATCACGTTCGCTCAGCGTTTTACTGTAGGTGGCGGTCTGGCCGATCTGGATTTCGTCATACGTGAAATTGCGCAATGTCGTCATGGCGACCACTCCGGGTAAAGTGCAATTGTTATCGGGGGATGAGCGATGCCGCAGAAATGCGGTGCCCGTATCTTAACGTACCTGACGAGGAAACCGCATGATCAAAACCCTGATCGAATCGGCGCGCGCCCGTCTCGGCATTCCGGCCTCGGTGCCGTTTGCGGATTACGACAGCCTGTTGGATTTATTCGACGAAGCCGTGCAACGGTTTGTCGATAAACCGGCATTCAGCAGCCTTGGCCACACACTCAGTTTTAGCGATCTCGATCGTTTATCCGCGCGGTTTGCGGTTTTTCTGCAACAACATCCGGAGCTGCAACCCGGCGATCGCATCGCCGTGCAGCTTCCAAATTTGATCCAGTATCCGGTCGTGGTCTTTGGTGCGATGCGCGCCGGCCTGATCGTCGTCAACACCAATCCGCTCTACAAAGCCGAAGAAATTGCGCATCAGCTGAATGATGCCGGTGCCAAAGCGCTGGTAGTGCTCGCCAATGTTGCCTGCAACGCGGCAGAGATCCTCGCGCAAACTTCGGTGCGACTGGTGATCGTGACCGAACTGGCCGATTTGCATCCGCCGTTGCAACGGTTTGTAATCAACAAGGCGGCGCGTTATCTGAAACATATGGTGCCCTCATTTGATATTCCGGGCGCGATTACATTGCGTGCGGCACTGCGTGCCAGCGGTGAAGTGCGTGAATTGCCGCGTCACGCCGAAGCTGTCGCTGTATTGCAGTACACCGGCGGTACCACCGGGGTTGCCAAAGGCGCGATGCTGTCCCACCGCAACCTGATCGCGAATACGTTGCAGGGCCGCGAAATGTTTCTGACCTACGGCATTCGCGATGCAGAAGAGTCGTTCGTGCTGCCGTTGCCGCTTTACCACATTTATTCGTTTACCTTCAGCATGATCATGATGACCGCGGGCAACCACTGTCTGTTGATCCCGAACCCGCGCGATCTCGACAGCATGGTCGCGGCGATGCGCAAACGTCCGTTCACGGGCTTGTGCGGACTTAATACCCTGTTTGTTTCGCTGTGCGATCACGCCGGCTTTCGCGCGCTTGATTTCAGCCGGATGAAAGCCACCATTTCCGGCGGCATGGCATTGACTGTGGCGGCAGCGAAACGTTGGCAGGAGGTTACCGGCAAACCGGTATATGAAGGTTATGGCCTGACCGAAGCATCGCCGGTGGTATCGGTGAATCCCGGCAACAATAATCAGCCGGGTACCATCGGCCTCGCGGTACCCGCTACCGAACTGCAGGTGATCGACGACGAAAACAATGTGCTGGAAATCAACCAGCCTGGCGAACTCTGTGTGCGCGGACCGCAGGTCATGTTGGGTTATTGGCAGCGCGCCGAGGAAACGGCGAATGTCCTCGATGCCAATGGTTGGCTGCGCACTGGTGATATCGCGGTGATACGCGAGGACGGGTTTGCAAAAATCGTCGATCGCAAAAAAGATTTGATCGTGGTGTCGGGTTTTAAAGTATTTCCCGGGGAAATCGAAGACGTCGTCAGTCAGCACCCCGACGTGGTCCTGTGCGCCGCGATCGGTGTGCCCGACGAACATTCGGGTGAAGTGGTGCAACTGTATGTAATCAAACGCCGCGAGGCACTCAGCGAACAGGATGTGCGCGATTTCTGCCGTCAGCATCTGACCAATTACAAAGTGCCGCGCCACGTCATTTTTCGCACGGATTTGCCGAAATCGCCGGTTGGTAAAGTTCTGCGCCGCGAATTGCGCGACGAAGCGCTGCAAGCACCGGAAGGAACAGCGGCGAGTTAATGTCCATCCGCAAATCGCAATCCCCGCGCTCGACAGGTTCGCACGCCGGCAAACCCGTACCGCCTGCATTGGCGCAACTGCTTCCGTTATTCGAGCAATGCCTGCTGAGCGATCGGCGCCCGCTGTGGCGGCGCTGGAAAAAATTGATCGAGCAGGCTGAGGTCAGTGCTGACGAGATCGATGCGCTCGCATCAGTGTTGCGCGAATCCGTGGACGCGGCGGTTGCGCGTGCGCAATCGCTGCCGGCGATTGATTTCCCGGAGGCGCTGCCGATCAGTGTGCGCCGCGCCGAAATTGCCGCGGCGATACGCGATCATCAGGTGGTCGTCATCGCTGGTGAAACCGGTTCGGGCAAAACCACGCAGTTGCCAAAAATCTGTCTGGAGTTGGGGCGCGGCAGTCGTGGTTTGATCGGCCATACGCAGCCGCGACGTCTGGCTGCGCGCAGCGTCGCCGGGCGCATCGCCGAAGAATTGCAAACATCGCTCGGTGGCCTGGTCGGTTATCAGGTGCGTTTTACCGATCAGGTTTCCGAGCAGAGTCGTATCAAACTGATGACCGATGGCATCCTGCTTGCGGAAATCCAGAACGATCGTTTTCTGAATCGCTACGACACCATCATCATTGACGAGGCGCACGAGCGCAGTCTCAATATTGATTTTCTGCTCGGCTATCTCAAGCAGTTATTGCGCAAACGTCCCGATCTGAAATTGATCATCACCTCGGCGACGATCGACCTGCAACGTTTTTCGCAGCATTTTGATAACGCGCCAATTATCGAAGTATCCGGTCGCACCTTTCCGGTAGAGGTGATATATCGACCGGTCGAATCGCTGACTAGTGAAAATGATTTGTCGCTGGCGATCGAAGCCGCCTTGCAGGAGCTTAGTGCGGCAGAGCATGGCCTCAAGGGTGACGTACTGATTTTCCTGCCGGGCGAGCGCGAAATTCGCGAGGCTGCTCTGCAACTGCGCAAGGCGACGCAATACACGCCGGCGCTTGCGCATCTCGATATCCTGCCGCTGTACGCGCGCCTCAGCGCCAACGATCAACAGCGGGTGTTCGATTTATCCAAACGTCGCGGCATTCGTGTCGTGCTCGCCACCAATGTCGCCGAAACGTCGATCACCGTGCCGGGTATTCGCTACGTGATCGATTCCGGTCTCGCGCGTATCAGCAGATACAGCTATCGCTCGAAATTACAGCGGTTGCCGATCGAGCCGATCGCGCAGGCGAGTGCGGAACAGCGCAAGGGTCGCTGCGGTCGTATCGCACCCGGCATCTGCGTGCGGTTGTACGACGAGCAGGATTACGCGCGGCGACCGCAGTTCACCGACGCCGAAATTCTGCGCACCAATCTCGCCTCTGTGATTCTGCAATTGCTGGCGTTGCGACTCGGCGATATCGAAAGTTTTCCATTTATCGATCCGCCGGATTCGCGCCAGATCAGCGACGGCTTTGCGCTGCTGGAAGAATTGGGTGCGGTCGATGCACGGCGCGTGCTGACGTCCACGGGGCGCACGCTGGCACGGCTGCCGGTCGATCCGCGCATGGCGCGCATGGTGATGGCTGCGGCCGGTCGTGGCTGCCTGCGCGAAGTATTGGTCATCGCGAGCGCGCTCGGCGTGCAGGACCCACGCGAACGGCCGGTCGACAAACAGCCGCAATCCGACGAGGTTCATCGCCGCTTTCACAATCCCGAATCGGATTTTTTGAGTCTGGTCGCGCTGTGGGATTATTTTGAAGCGCAGCGCCAGACGCTCAGCCAGAACCAGTTGCGCAAAATGTGCGAGCGCGAGTTTCTGGCCTACATGCGCCTGCGCGAATGGCGCGACGTGCATCATCAATTGCGGTTGACCTGCCAGGAGCTGGGCTTCAAGGAAAATCAGCAGCCCGCCGATTACGAAACGGTGCATCGCGCGCTGCTCGCCGGTCTGCTCAGCCATATTGCGACGCAGGACGAGCAGCGCGAATTTCTGGCGGCGCGCAATCGCAAGCTGCGACTGTTTCCGGGTTCGGCGTTATACAAAAAGCCGCCGAAGTGGATCGTCGCTGCGGAGATTGTTGAAACGGCACAGGTGTATGCGCGGGGTAATGCCCGCATTGATCCGCTGTGGGTGCTCGGCATCAACGACGCGCTGTTGCAGCGCCGTTACAGCGAACCGACCTGGAATGCGCGGCGCGGACAGGTGACGGCAGTTGAAACGGTTACGCTGTACGGGTTGGTGATCAGCGATAAACAGCGTGTGCACTACGGCCCGATCGATGCGGCGCGCGCGCGCGAAATATTTATTCGTGGCGCACTGGTCGAGGGCGCGCTGTTCGTCAATCAAGTGCCGGCCGGCCAGCGTTTGCCGGAATTTTTGCGCCATAACCGTGCGCTGATTGACGATATCGAATTGCTTGAGGAAAAAGCGCGGCGCCGCGACATTCTTGCGGATGAAGAGGAGCTGTTTCGTTTCTATGACGAACGTCTACCGGCCGATATCACGACGACGCGGCAGTTCGAA
>JBEVMI010000014.1:0-3618 GCA_040508685.1 Spongiibacteraceae bacterium | reverse complement strand
TATTCGATCGCCTGCCGCGTTTGCGCGGCGAACGCTGGATCGCGGTCGGACGTCTCGATTTCAACACCAGTGGTCTGTTGTTGTTCACCAACGATGGTGAACTTGCCAACGGGCTGATGCATCCCTCGTCGACTATCGACCGCGAATATCTGTGCCGCGTGATGGGCGAAGTCACCGAAGAAAAACTCGCGGCCTTGCGTGAAGGTGTGATGCTCGAGGATGGCATGGCGCGTTTCAACGACATTACCGAAGGCGGCGGCGCCGAAACCAGCATCAATCGCTGGTACTACGTGTGCCTGATGGAAGGTCGCAACCGCGAAGTGCGGCGTTTGTGGGAATCGCAGGAATTAAAGGTCAACCGGCTTAAACGCGTGCGTTACGGCCCGGTGTTTTTGCCCGCGAAAGTGAAGCAGGGGCAGTGGATGGATTTGCCGCCGGAAGAAATCCGCAATCTGTACGAGCGTGCAGGTCTGAAATTGCCGGAAGGAAAACGTTCATCCTTCAATCGCCGTGCGGCAGCAGGACGCGGCGAGAAACAACGCGGTGAAAAACCGCGTGGTGCAAGAACGCCGCGGCGGCCGCGGACGGAATAAAAATCGCAGCGGGAACTTAACGCAGAATAACTTCAGCCAGATTTTTTCTGTCTGCCATTACCACCTGATCGCGCCCGCTCTGTTTCGCCTGATACAGCGCGCGGTCGGCGCGGTCGAACCAGCTCTGCAGCGCATCGTCTTTAACCAGCGGGGCGACGCCGATGCTGGTGGTGACCTGGATCATTTGCTCTTGATATTGCGTCGTCATCTCCGCGATGGCGATGCGGATACGCTCGGCAATCACTGCGGCGCCGTGTGCATCGGTCTGCGGCAGCAGCGCGACAAATTCTTCCCCGCCAAAACGAAACAGTGCGTCCGAACCGCGGCAGATAACCCGCAGCGTGTTGGCGACTTCGAGCAGCACGGCATCGCCGGCGCTGTGGCCGTAGCGGTCGTTGATCTGTTTGAAATGATCGATATCGATCACCAGCAGCGCAGCCGCATGGCGGTGGCGACGTGCCAGTGCAATTTCACGGTCGACGGCGCGGTTGAGGCCGGCGCGGTTGCCGAGGCCCGTCATCGGGTCGAGCACCGCCGACTGCAGTGCCGTCTGATACCGCTGGGCATTGCGCAATGCCGGAATCAGGCAGCCGATCATCATTTCCAGCCGTTCCAGTTCGCGCTCGCTAAAACGTTTGTCGCGGCTGCATTCCAGCAGCCCGAGCGGCAGGTTGTCGTATTCGAGTTTATAGCTGACACGATGGCGGCCACTCTGGCCGTAATGCATCGGATCGGCGCTGTCTGTTGGTTGGAACAGCGAGCCGGCACCACCGACTTCGCGCTCGATTTCGCGCCCGAATTGCTGGATCAGGTCCGCGAGGTCAAGCGTGCAGTGCAGCAGTGTGCCAAGGCGCAGCCGCAGGCTCAGGCGGCGTTCGTTGGCAAGCCGTTTGGCCGCTTCGGAATCCGCGGTGGGCGGGATGACACGCAGGGTCGACGAAAGGCTTGAAGCATCTTTGGTGGACATGTCCGGGTCTCAAAGGGTCAGGGAGGCGCTGCGTCTTTTGAGCTGATTGCAGCGTCGTTGAGACAGGAATTGCCAAATCTGTGCCATTCGCCAAATTTATTAAATAACTTATTAGTTTCAATTGGTTGGGGTTGGTCCTTGAGGGCCGTTAAGAGCGGCGTGTCAAAATTTTGCCGTCATATCGCCGTATTTTTTGATAAATACACAATGGCTGAAAAATTATTGGCAGTGGCTGGAGAGGGCAGAAGCGGGCTGGGCGTATGTATGTGGCTGCGGTCGCGCAGCGTCGCACGCTAAACGAATCCCCGGATGCAGCAAGCGTGTGCAATGCGTATCGTCAAACACCGAACAGCAGGCTGGCGCGTGACTATGCTCTATCCGGTTACGCATTTAAAAACTAAGGATTCCCATGCAAAAACATCTCGATCGCGCCGCGCAGGAAATCGGCACGGTATTGCTCGGTAAAGACAAACAGATTCGACTGGCCTTGTGTTGTCTGGTCGCCGGCGGTCACCTGCTGCTGGAGGATCTGCCGGGCATGGGCAAAACCTCGCTGTCGCATGCGCTGGCAAAAGTGCTCGGATTGCACTACCGCCGGGTGCAGTTCACCAGCGATTTACTGCCGGGCGATATTCTCGGCATGAGTATTTTCAATCGCCAGACCAACGCGCTGCAGTTCATGCCAGGCCCGATTTTTACGCAGGTGCTGCTCGCCGATGAAATCAATCGCTCGACACCGAAAACGCAGTCCGCGCTGTTGGAAGCCATGGCCGAGGGGCAGGTAACCATCGAAGGCGAGACGCGGCCGCTGGCGCCGCCATTTTTTGTGATCGCGACCCAGAATCCCATTTCGCAGGCCGGTACTTATGCCTTGCCGGAATCGCAGCTCGACCGTTTTCTGATGCGGTTATCGCTGGGTTATCCCGACCCCAGTGCCGAGCGCCGTTTGCTGAAAGGCGAAGACGCCGCGCATCAGCTGCCGAAACTGCAGCAGTGCCTGACGCCGGAGCAACTGCAGAAATTGCAGGCCGCCGTCGAGCAGGTGCATACCGCCGACGCGTTGCTCGATTACGTGCAGCGGTTGATTGCCTATACGCGCAATCAGCCGGGTTTTGCATTTGGTCTGTCGCCCCGCGGTGCGCTGGCCCTGTTGCGCAGCGCGAAAGCGTGGGCGCTGCTCAACGGTCGCGGTCATGTCGTGCCGGAAGATGTGCAGATGGTGTTGCCGTCCGTCGTCGAACACCGATTGCATACGCAGGCATCCGCGGTCGACGGCACCGACGGTGGTGCTCTGGTCGAGCGTTTATTGCGCGAAGTGGCGGTGGTTTGAATGATCGCGGCACTGCGCGATCGTTTTTCGCAACGTTGGCAGCACTGGCTCGACCGTCGTATTCCGGCGGCACGCCAGCTGACGCTCGACCAGCGTCGCATTTTTATTTTTCCATCGCGCGCCGGGCTGTGGTTTCTCGTCGTGCTCGGCATCATGTTGATCGCGGCGATCAATTATCAAAACAATATGGCGTTCGCACTGACATTTTTTTTGTTCTCGCTGTTTGTCGTCGCGATTCTGCACACCTTCGCCAATCTCTCCGGACTGCAATTGACGGCGGTGCGCGCACTGCCCGTGTTTGCCGGCGACACCGCAGAATTTGAAATTCAATTACAACGGTTGCCGCGCCGCCGTCATCACAGCATTCAGCTGGGCTGGCCGAGCCAGCCGCTGACCGAAATTTCGCTCGCCGATACCGAGCAGCAAACCGCGAAAATTTTTCATGCGACAGTCCGCCGTGGCTGGTTGCAGCCAGGGCGTTTGCGGGTACAGAGTTTTTATCCGCTGGGATTGGTACGCGCGTGGACCTGGATCGATCTCGAACTGGCGGCACTGGTGTATCCGCCACCGTTGCCGTGTCCGCGCCCATCCGGCGTCGGTGCGGGCAAGGCCGACGGCGAATTGCGGCAACAGCTGGGCAGCGACGATTTTTACGGCTTCCGCACTTATCGCACCGGTGACAATCCGCGCCATGTGCTCTGGCGCGCACGCGCCAAAGGCCTGCCGCT
>JBEVMI010000007.1:0-5944 GCA_040508685.1 Spongiibacteraceae bacterium | reverse complement strand
GCGGCCAACAGCGCGAATTTTGCATTCGCGCCGACTTGTCGCAATGGCAGGAAGCTGTTTTTTAGTGAGTTGCTGCCGCCAGTGAGTTGAATTTTGTTTGTGGAATCGGCGAAATCCGGATGGCTCGGGGCCTGTCTGAGCGTGATCTGTGCGGGGTCGACTTCGAGTTCTTCCGCGACCAACGTGGTGAGACTGGTGTAAACGCCCTGCCCCATTTCGACGCGATTCAATTGCAGAATAATTTCGCCGCCCGGTGTTATTTCGAGAAATGAATTTACCTGAAGGCTATTGCCGGCGATGGCGGGCGCCAACGATTTTTCACCACAGCCTGCGAGTTCAAAACCGATAATCAAGCCGCCGCCGATGACGGCTGAAGTGCGCAGAAATTGTCGACGATTGAGACTCATGCCCCGGCACTCCCGGTTGAAGTGCGGGCAGTTGAAGTGCTCGCAATCAATTCCGCCGCGCGATGAATCGCCTTGCGAATGCGTGGATAGGTGCCACAGCGGCAGATATTGCCGGACATGGCCGCATCGATATCGGCATCGCTGGGATTTTTATTGGTCGCGAGCAACGCGCTCGCCGACATGATCTGACCAGATTGGCAGTAGCCGCATTGCGGCACATTGCCTTCGACCCACGCCTGCTGCACGGCGCGATCACTCACACTGGCGAGCCCTTCGATCGTCGTAATATTTTTCCCCGCGACCGCCGCGACCGGCATTCCGCAACTGCGAATCGGCACGCCATCCATGTGCACCGTACAAGCGCCACAGAGACCGGCACCGCAGCCAAATTTGGTGCCGGTCAGCTGCAGATTTTCTCGAATCGCCCAGAGCAGGGGCGTGTCGGGTTCGACTTCGATGCTTTGAGCCACACCATTCACTTGGAATTCGATCATCGTTGCGGTCCGCTGGAAAGTCGTTGGAATATGGAAAAACGAAGAGATGTGAAGCCGAGTGATGGGACACCGCATCAAACCAGCACATCAGGGGCTTTGCGATACGCGGGTGGGTTAATTTTTTTTAATACTATTTAATCGAGTCATCCGCCGGTATCGGACGATACCGGCGTGCTGGCGAGTACAGTTTTGCGGGGAAGAAAACTTAAAGCGGCTTCGGTGTTGCGGCAATAGAGCCGGTGCCCGATTTTGCGCGCCCCCAAAAATCACTCCTCGCATTCGTCCTGATATTGGTCGGCGGTGAGCAGGCCTTCGAGTTCGGCCGGATCGCTGGGTTTGATTTTGTAGAACCAGCCATCGCCGTAAGGGTCGGCGTTGATGGTTTCGGGGCCGTCGGCCAGCGTGTCATTGACGGCTACGACTTCACCGGAGATGGGGGCGTAGACGTCGGACGCGGCTTTCACCGATTCGACGACGCCGGCTTCTTCGCCGGCCGCCAGGATCACGCCGACTTCCGGCAATTCCACGAACACAACGTCACCCAGTGCGGTCTGGGCGTGATCGGTAATGCCGACCGTAATGGTGCCGTCTTCTTCGATGCGAGCCCATTCGTGGCTGGAGGCATATTTGAGTTCGGCGGGGGTGCTGCTCATGGGGAAACCCTCAAAGGTGATGCGTGTTCTGGCATTTGTTTTAGCGGCGCGGGAACGACCGAGGCGAATTCTAACCATGCCGCCCAAATTTTCAAAAGCCGTACCGGTGATAAGGCGATAAACGGTGATGAAATATTTCAGCCGGGCCCGATGCGCATGGCCTGGCGGATCAACAGGCGTTTAACGGGTTCGATACGATCGAGTGCGTTCATGCCGCTGTTGCGCAACCAGCGCGGTAATAACGCGGTGCTGCCGAACAGACGTTTGAACCCTTCCATCGCGCCGAGCACGGCCCAGTTGTCGCCTTTGCGGCGGCGTTGATAACGCGCCAGCGCCTGCGTGTCGGCCGGGCCGAGGCCGCGCGTCACTGCCCGCTGGATTTCTTCCGCCAGTGCCTGCGCGTCGAGAAAGCCGAGGTTGATACCCTGCCCCGCCAGCGGATGAATCGTGTGCGCGGCGTCGCCAATCAGCGCGACATTGACGGCGACATAATCGACGGCGTGGCGCGCGCGCAGCGGGAAGCTGAAACGTTGGCTGGTTGCGGTGATCGCGCCGAGCCGATGCTGAAAGGCGTCGCCCAGTGCAGACGCGAACGCGATGTCATCCAGCGTCAGCAGCATTTCGGCTTCTTCGGGCGAAGTCGACCAGACGATAGAGCAGAGTTGTTCGCCGCCGTTCGCGGTGCGCAGCGGCAACAGGGCCAGCGGGCCTTCGCGGCGAAAAATCTGCCGCGCGCAGGCGCCGTGGGCTTGTTCGGTGGCGACCGTCGCGACGATCGCGGTGTGGCCGTAATCCCATTCGCGCACGCGCAGGCCGGCCCATTCGCGGACCCGCGATTGCGCACCGTCGGCACCGATCAGCAGATGGCAGAACAGTTCGCGCTGATCTTCCAGGTGAATCAGTACGCCATCGTCTTTGCGTTCGAAGCTGGCGACGCGCGCCGGACTCAATACCTGCACATCGCGTTTGGATTGCAGCGCGTGCAATAGCGCGGTCTGCAGCAGGCCGTTTTCGACGATATGGCCGAGCGTCGGCTGATTGACCTCTTCGGCGTGGAAATGAATCGCGCCGGTGCCCTCGCCGTCCCACACCTCCATGGCGCGATACGGGGAAATTCGGCGTACGGCAACCAGCGGCCACGCGCCGAGTTGTTCGAGCCACGCGCGGGAAGATTCGGTGAGTGCACTGACGCGCGGATCGAAGCCGTCGACGTCGTCATTCGCGCCCGGCCACTGCAACGACAACGGCTGCGCTTCGATCAGTGCAACCCGCAGACCGAGCCCGCCGAGTGCACAAGCCAGCGCCGAACCGGCGAGGCCGCTGCCGACGATGGCGATGTCCACCGGGGGGGACGTCACTTGCTGCGAAATCATGCGGGTTTCCCTCCATATCCCAGAGCGGCTCCGCCGTGATACCCCGACGTCTGGTCGACGAACGCATTTTTCAGCGACGGATTCAGATCGAGTGCGAGCAGGCCGAGCCGGCGCAGGCCGCCGACCACAGCGCCGCCGTTTTCGAACAGTGCCGTGAGGCGGTCGGAAAACAGCGTGGTTTTCCACTGGTCGAGGTTTTGTCGTTCCAGGTAGTGCGCGAGCAATTGCGGTGCGCCCACGTTCCCTTCATGGAGAGTGCCGGCATTGCCGACGATATCGGCGAGGCGTTGTACGTCGCGCAGGGCGAGATTAAAGCCCTGGCCGGCGACTGGATGCAGGCTGTGCGCGGCATTGCCGATTAGCACGATCTGGCGCCGCGCCTGTTCTTCGGCGCGGATCAATTGCAGCGGATAACGGAAACGCTGGCCGACGCGCGTGAAACTGCCCTGCCGGCTGCCGAACCGTTGCTGCAAGGTATTCAGGAATACGCCATCGGTGGCATCCAGCAGGCGATTCGCGCGCTCGGGTGTCATCGTCCATACCAGCGCCATGCGCGGCTGGCCGTCTTCGCTGTCGGCCAATGGCAATAACGCCATCGGCCCCCAGTCGGTGAAACGTTCGTAGGCAACACCGGCGTGGGGTTCGCTGCAGCCAATATTGGCGATGACGGCATCGCGACCGTAACCGCGGGTATCGCTGCCGATGCCGAGTTGTTTGCGCAGGCCGGAGTCGGCGCCGTCGGCGATGGCGACCAGACGTGCCTGCACGGTTTGCTGCACGGGTTGAGAGCCGCCGTTGTGCGTCAGCGTGACCGTCGCCGCGTCGGCGCCGGGTGCGCAATGGGTGACGGTAGCGGGACTCAGCACGGTGACGGCAGTGCGGGTCCGCAACTCGGCCATCAGCGCGTTGCCGAGCCACGCGTTCTCGACCACATAACCGAGCGCGGGCCAGCCGCGCTCCTCGGCGCGCAATTCGGCGCTGCCGAAACGGTCGCGCTCCGACACATGAATGGTGGTGATCGCGCTGGCGTGTTGGGCGAGCACATTCCACACGCCGAGCTGTTCGAGAATCAGGCGACTGCCGTGCGCGAGTGCGGTGGCGCGCGCATCGAAACTCGGGCGATAAGTCAGCGTCTGCTGCTCTGGGATAGCGAAACCCTCCGCCATCACAATCTTCAGCGTGCCCCTCGCGACCGTGTCGAGTGCCAGCGCAAAACTGACCCCGACCATGCCGCCGCCGGCAATGAGCACGTCGCAATCATGCGGCGCCGATGTCACGCGGATTTGCCTTTGCTGCGCATCATCTTTTCGATATCGCGCGCCGTTTTCGGCACATTGCCGGTCAATACGTCGCAGCCTTTTTTGGTGACGACGACATCGTCTTCGATGCGGATGCCGATGCCGCGCCACTTGCGCGAGACATTGGCGTTATCGGGCGCTACATAGATGCCGGGCTCGACTGTCATCACCATGCCGGTTTCGAGCACGCGCCAGGCGCCGCCGAGTTTGTAGTCGCCGACGTCGTGCACGTCCATGCCGAGCCAGTGACCGGCGCGGTGCATGTAGAACGCGCGATAGGCTTCGGTTTCGATCAGCTCGTTGACTTCGCCGTCGAGCAGGCCGAGATCGCGCAGGCCCTGGGTGATGACTTTCACCGTGGTGTCGTGCGAATCGTTCCAGTGGCTGCCGGGCTTGATGGTGGCGATGGCGGCGTATTGCGAAGCGAGCACAACGTCGTACAGCGCTTCCTGTTCCTTGCTGAATTTGCCGTTGGCGGGAAACGTACGCGTGATGTCGGAGGCATAGTGTTCGAGTTCGCAGCCGGCGTCGATCAACACCAGATCGCCGTCCTTGATCAGGGCATTGTTGTCGTTGTAGTGCAGGATGCAGCCGTTGGCGCCGGCGCCGACGATCGAGTTGTAGGCGACATGGCGTGCGCCGCTGCGATGGAATTCGTGCAGGATTTCCGCTTCGAGCTGATATTCGTACAGGCCCGGGGTGCAGTAACGCATCGCGCGGTTATGCGCTTCGGCGGAAATTTCTCCGGCGCGCAACATCACTTTCAATTCGGCGGCGCTTTTGAACAAACGCAGGTCGTGCAGCAGATGGTCGAGGTCGAGAAATTCGCCGGGGGGATGGGCGCCGGCGCGGACCTTCGAGCGGATCACATTGACCCATTGCATCACGCGGCGATCGAATTCCATGTTGCGGCCCATCGCGTAATACACACGCTCGCGGCCTTCGATCAAACCCGGAAGAATGTCGTCGACGTCGCCGATCGGAAACGCATCGTCAGCGCCGTATAACGCACACGCGCCTTCGGGCCCGGCGCGGTAGCCCGTCCACAATTCCATCGCCGGATCGCGCTCGCGACAGAACAACACGACTTCGCCGTGCTCGCGGCCGGGCAACAACACCAGCACCGCATCGGGCTCGGGGAAACCGGTCAGGTAATAAAAGTCACTGTCCTGACGAAACGGATAATCGCTGTCGCGGTTGCGAATTTTTTCGCTCGCGGCCGGCACGATGGCGATGCTGTTCGGTTCCATCTGTGCCATCAGGTCGCGGCGACGGCGCGCAAATTCCGATTTGCTGATTTTGACAGGCTGGCTCGCGGCAGTTTTGGCGGTAGCGGTTGATGCGCTCATGCAGATCGACTCAATACGGTTTGAAGAACGGCTTGCAGGCCATTGCAATCGTGATCCGACAGTTTCCCCATCGGCTTGATGATTTGTGCGGATTCGATGGTGGCTATCAGCGGCTTGACAACCGATTGCCTCAACAGCCCGCTGGCCTGCCAATCATCAAGCAGATACTCGCCAAAACCGAGTGGCTGCCGAACCTGGCTCGTAATGGCCATCAGAATCACGTCGCCGCGCTGTTGCTGATAGTTGTGGCTGCTGAGGATGACGGCGGGGCGCTGTTTTATCGTCTGCAAATTCGTGAATGGAAACCCGACCAGAACGACATCGCCAAACTCAAAGAGAGTCATAGATGGCATCGTCGTCGTTGTCCCAG
>JBEVMI010000478.1:0-6692 GCA_040508685.1 Spongiibacteraceae bacterium | reverse complement strand
CGCGCGCAGCGGTGCTAGAACGCGTGCTCCGCGTGTAAAAAATGAAGTGAGTTTTTTCTCGCGAGCGAAACAGTGGATTCAAAATAATTTTTGAAAAGTTTTTTGAAATTATTTTGAATTTTAAGTTGTAACTTTTTTTTAAATCGTTCAAATTGCGTCCTTAAAAGGAGAGCCGCTATGTTCGAATTGGTTGATAACATTCCGCAAAACGCAGTCATTAAAGTGGTTGGTGTTGGCGGTGGCGGTGGTAACGCGGTCAAACACATGATCGCCAGCTCCGTCGAAGGTGTGGACTTCATTTGTGCCAATACCGACGCGCAGGCTCTCACCGATATTGCCTCCAGAACGGTGCTGCAATTGGGCTCCGGTGTGACCAAGGGGCTCGGCGCTGGCGCCAACCCCGAAGTGGGTCGGCAGGCAGCGATGGAAGATCGAGATCGCATCGCCGAAGTGCTGCGCGGTGCCGACATGGTGTTCATCACTGCGGGTATGGGTGGCGGCACCGGCACCGGTGGTGCACCGGTCGTTGCCCAGGTGGCGAAAGAGCTCGGTATTCTCACTGTCGCTGTGGTCACCAAGCCGTTTCCGTTTGAAGGTAAAAAACGGATGGCGATTGCGGAGCAGGGCATTCGCGAATTGCAGGAGCACGTCGATTCGCTGATTACGATCCCGAACGAAAAATTGTTGTCGGTACTCGGCAAGAACACCAGCCTGTTAAATGCGTTCAAGGCAACCAACGATGTGTTGCTCGGCGCCGTGCAAGGTATCGCCGACCTGATCATTCGTCCGGGCATGATCAACGTCGACTTCGCCGACGTGCGCACCGTGATGTCGGAGATGGGCGCCGCGATGATGGGTACCGGTATCGCGCGTGGCGATAATCGTGCGCGTGAAGCTGCCGAGGCGGCGATCCGCAGCCCGCTGCTCGAAGACGTCAACCTGCAAGGCGCGCGCGGTATTCTGGTCAACATCACCGCAGGTCTTGATCTCTCGCTCGGCGAATTCACCGAAGTGGGCGACACCATCGAAGAATTTGCGTCGGAAAATGCGACCGTGGTGGTCGGCACGGTTATCGATCCGGAAATGCGCGATGAACTGAAAGTTACTGTGGTCGCGACGGGTCTCGGCTCGCATTCAGTAGCCAGTCAGGAAACCACGTTTAAGGTCGTTGAAACCAAAAAGCCCGCCGCCGAACCTGCAGCGATCAGCTATCGCGATCTCGACCGGCCGACAGTAATGCGCGCCAGCCAGGCGGCAGCGGTGGCAACCGCTCCGCGCGAGAGTGCCAAAGCGGTGCCTCTGGCCGAGAAGGATATGGAGTATCTGGATATTCCTGCCTTCCTGCGCCGTCAGGCTGACTGAAACGGCGGTTGCCAGTAGCGGAGGTGCACCGGCACCGGCTCTGGCGGGCATTTGGTGAAAAGGGGTGAAATCTGCTAGGCTTTCGCCCTTGTGCGCCTTCATCAGGGAGGCTCCAAATGCTCACAATTGGGTCAAATCGGCCAACATGATCAAACAGCGAACGCTCCGCAACACCATCCGCGCCACAGGTGTCGGTCTTCACACCGGTGACAAGGTCTATTTGACCCTGCGCCCGGCACCTGTTGACACAGGTATCATTTTTCGCCGCGTCGATCTGGATCCCGTGGTGGAAATCCCGGCCCGTGCAGAAAATGTCGGCGAGACCACACTCTCGACCACACTGGTCAAGGGCGATGTTCGCATCTCGACTATCGAACATTTGATGGCCGCCCTGTCGGGCTTGGGCATCGACAACCTTTATATAGAACTCAGCGCCCCCGAAGTCCCGATCATGGACGGCAGCGCGGCGCCCTTCGTATTTTTGATCCAGTCCGCCGGTATCGAAGAGCAAAAAGCCCTCAAACGTTTCCTGCGTATCAAGCAGCCGGTTGTGGTTGAGGATGGCGACAAGACAGTGACCTTCCTGCCGTACAACGGCTTCCGGATGGCGTTCTCGATCGATTTCGATCACCCCGTATTTCGCGATAGCAAGAAAACTGCTGAAGTCGATTTTGCGCGCACCTCCTTCGTTAAAGAGGTTGCACGTGCCCGTACCTTCGGGTTTATGCACGAGATTGAATACCTTCGCAGTAAAGGTCTGGCTCAGGGCGGCAGTCTCGATAACGCCATCGTTATCGATGAATACCGCATCCTCAACGAAGGTGGCCTGCGCTACGAAGACGAGTTTGCCAAACACAAGATGCTCGATGCACTCGGTGATATCTACCTGCTCGGCTACAGCCTGATCGGCGAGTACCGCGCGTTTAAGTCCGGTCACGCCCTTAATAATCAGGCCGCCCGGCAATTGTTGGCGCAGCGTGATGCCTGGGAAATTGTGGTGTTCGAAGATCGTGCAAAGGCCCCCGTTTCTTTTGGTAGCCCCATTCTCGCCTAATTTTTGATCAGTATCGTTTCAGTGCCGGCCCCGCGCATGCGGGCGCCGTTATCTCCTTGCCGCGGCGCAAAAAACCGGTTTGATCTTTCCCCTGTGCTAGGTATTATCCCAGCCCAACTTTTTCGTGCCGGCCCCGTTTACGCCCGCTGCCGACATCTCCGTTTTTCGACGACACAGTAGGTCACCATGCTCGGACTCGTTCTCAAAAAGGTATTTGGCAGCAAAAACGATCGCGAGCTGAAACGCATGGGGCGCATTGTTGCGCAGGTCAACGGCTTCGATGCAGCAATCACTGCGTTAAACGATGAGCAGTTGCGCGGCAAAACCGTGGAGTTCAAACAGCGTATCGCCGCGGGGGAATCACTCGATCAACTGTTGCCGGAAGCCTTCGCCGTCGTGCGCGAGGCGGGCAAACGTAGCCTCGGTTTGCGGCATTTTGATACGCAGCTGATCGGTGGCCTTACCTTGCATGAGGGTCGCATCGCGGAGATGCGCACCGGCGAGGGCAAAACGTTGGTTGCGACGCTTCCGGTTTATCTGAATGCACTGTCCGGTCGCGGTGTGTTCGTGGTGACGGTCAACGACTATCTGGCACAGCGCGACGCGAACTGGATGGCGCCGATCTATCGTTTTCTCGGTCTTGAGGTGGGCGTTGTATTGTCCGGTCAGGATCCCGCCGCCAAACGTACCGCTTACCAGGCGGATATTACCTACGGTACCAATAACGAATTTGGCTTCGATTATCTGCGCGACAACATGGCGTTCTCTAAAGAGGACCGTTTTCAGCGCGAGCTGAATTTTGCCATTATCGATGAAGTCGATTCGATTCTGATCGACGAGGCGCGTACGCCGCTGATCATTTCCGGTCCCGCCGAAGACAGTTCCGATCTGTATCGCAACATCAATCTGTTGATCCCCAAATTACAGCAGGGCACCGAAGAGGCGCCCGCCGATTTCACTGTCGATGAAAAAATGCGGCAGGTGGAGTTAAGCGAAGAGGGTCACCAGCATATCGAGGAATTACTGACGCAAAACGGTCTGCTCGCCGAGGGCGACAGTCTCTACAGCGCCGCTAATCTGAATTTGTTACACCATGTCAATTCGGCGCTGCGCGCACACTCGCTGTTCCATCGCGATGTCGAATATATCGTGCAGGACAATCAGGTGGTGCTGATCGATGAACATACCGGCCGCACGATGCAGGGGCGGCGTTTGTCGGAGGGACTACATCAGGCAATCGAAGCCAAAGAGGGCGTGCGGATTCAGGCGGAAACTCAAACGCTCGCGTCGACCACGTTCCAGAATTATTTCCGTCTGTTCGACAAGCTGGCGGGCATGACGGGCACGGCCGATACTGAGGCCTTCGAGTTCCATCAGATTTACGCACTCGATGTGGTGGTGATCCCGACCAATAAGCCCACGCTGCGGCAGGATCTCAACGACCTCGTCTATATGACCAAGGAAGAAAAATACGACGCTATCGTCGAAGACGTTAAAGCGATTACCGAAAAAGGCGCGCCGGTGCTGGTGGGTACCGCGTCGATTGAAACCTCCGAGGAGTTGTCGGAGCGTTTTAAAAGCGCGGGTATTCCACACAAGGTATTGAACGCAAAATATCACCGTCAGGAAGCGGAGATCATTGCGCAGGCTGGACGCCCTGGCGTCATCACGGTGGCGACCAACATGGCCGGTCGTGGTACCGACATCGTGTTGGGGGGTAGTGCCGAAGCCGAAATCGCCGCGCTGGAAAATCCCGCGCCGGAGCTTATCGCACAGGTGCGCGCCGGCTGGGAGAAACGCCACGAGCAGGTACTAGCAGCGGGTGGTCTGCACATTATCGGTACTGAGCGTCACGAATCGCGCCGCATCGATAATCAGTTGCGTGGCCGCGCCGGCCGGCAGGGCGATCCCGGCATGTCGCGTTTTTACCTGTCGCTTGAAGATAATTTGATGCGCATTTTTGCATCCGATCGCGTCAAGAGCATCATGCAGGCGCTCGGCATGCAGAAAGGCGAGGCCATCGAACATCGCATGGTCACCAACGCGATCGAAAAGGCGCAGCGCAAGGTTGAAGCTCGCAACTTCGACATTCGTAAACAGTTGCTTGAATACGACGATGTCTCCAACGACCAGCGCCAGATCGTTTATCAACAGCGCAATGAATTGCTTGAAGCCGAGTCGATCGCCGAAACCATTGACGTTATTCGTCTGGATGTCGTCAATTCGGTAATCGATGAGCACGTGCCGCCGCAGAGTCTCGAAGAACAGTGGGATATTGCAGGGTTGGAGAAACGGCTTGAAGCGGAGTTTGCATTGCCCGTTCCGGTCCAGCAGTGGCTCGATCAGGACAAATCGCTGCACGAGGAGCCGCTGCGAGAGAAAATTCTGGAAGTCGCGACAGCAGCCTACCAGCAAAAGCGCGACGAAATTGGTCCGGAAATGGCGCGCCTCGAAAAATACATCATGCTGCAAGTGCTGGATGGATTGTGGAAAGAACACCTGCAGACGATGGATCATCTGCGCCAGGGTATTCATTTGCGCGCTTACGCGCAGAAAAACCCCAAGCAGGAATACAAGCGCGAAGCGTTCGATTTATTTCAGCGCATGCTGGAAACGTTGAAACACGATGTGGTCCGTTACCTTTCCTACGTGCAGATTCGCCGCGAGGACGAGCTGGAGCGTCTGGAGCAGCAGCGTCGCGAAGAAGAGGCACAGAAGAAAATGCAATTCCAGCATGCTGAAGTAACGGCATTGGAAGGGGCCGGCGAAGAAGAGGTGCATGTCACCGCTCCGGAGCATCCATTGCCGTTCGTGCGGGACGAACCCAAGGTCGGACGCAACGACGTGTGCCCCTGCGGATCGGGCAAAAAGTACAAACACTGTCACGGCAAGTTGAGTTGATCAAATGGCCCTGCGGGGCCATTTTTGCGTGTGAATTATTATTGTAAAAATTGGTGTGGTGACACAGATGGCAGTAGGAAGCGGAGTTTTACCGGAGCTGCATCCGGTTGCGGGTTTTAAAATTGGCATCGCTAGCGCGGGCATCAAGAAACCGGGGCGGCTTGATCTGGTGCTGATGGAGATTGCGCCGGGCAGCGCAACGGCGGCGGTGTTCACCAAAAATGCCTTCTGCGCGGCGCCGGTGCAGTTGGCGCGTAAACATCTGGCCGCGATGCAACCGTCATATCTGGTTACCAATACCGGCAACGCCAACGCCGGCACCGGCGAGCCCGGCATGTTGAATGCGGTGAAAACCTGTCAGGCGCTGGCCGCGCTCACCCAACAAAATGCAGCAGCGATTCTGCCGTTTTCAACCGGTGTTATCGGCGAGCCGCTGCCGGTCGACAAAATCGTGCAGGCATTACCCGCGGCAATCGCCGATTTGAGTGCGGACAATTGGCTGCGTGCTGCGCAGGGCATCATGACTACCGACACACGCCCGAAGGCGACGTCGCGGCAGATCCAGCTGGATGGCAAGCTCGTCACCATCACCGGCATCTCCAAGGGTGCGGGCATGATCAAACCTAACATGGCGACAATGTTGGGTTACGTGGCTACCGATGCGGCGGTCGCGCCTGCGCTGCTGCAGCAAATTATTGAGCGTGTTGTAAATCGTTCCTTCAATCGCATCACCATTGATGGCGATACGTCGACTAATGACTCCTGTGTGCTGGTGGCAACTGCACAGGCTCAAAACGCTGTGATCGATAGCGAGCTGCATCCGTTGTTCAACAAATTTTATGCGGCTGTTGAATCGGTGTTTATCGAGTTGGCGCAGGCGATCATTCGCGATGGCGAAGGTGCTACGAAGTTTGTTGCGGTTGCGGTGAATGGTGGTATGACCGAGACCGAATGCGTACAGGTTGCGTACGCCGTTGCCGAATCGCCGCTGGTGAAAACTGCGCTGTTTGCCAGCGATCCGAACTGGGGTCGTATTCTTGCCGCGATCGGTCGTGCCGGTGTTGCCGATCTCGATGTCAGCAAAATTCATCTCACCATAAACGGCGTGACGATTGCCGAGCGCGGTGGTCGTTCGCCTGCGTACACCGAGCAGCAGGGCGCAGTCGCGATGGCGCAGGAAGAAATCATCATCGCCATTGAGTTGGGTCGCGGCGACGCATCGACCACAGTATGGACCACGGACTTTTCGCATGAGTACGTGACGATTAACGCGGAATATCGCACCTGAAATGGATCGCTCAGTGGTGACCAGGCGCGTACATGTTGCTGTCGGAGTTATCGTGGATGCCCAGCAGCGAATTCTGGTATCGAAGCG
>JBEVMI010000473.1:0-3754 GCA_040508685.1 Spongiibacteraceae bacterium | reverse complement strand
ACTGGCGTTGCTGCTGGCCGCAGCCAGCGCCCACGCCCTCGACTGCAAGAACGCCGTCACCACGCCCGACATGAACGCGTGCGCCGCACGGGAGCAAAAGGAAGTGGAAGCCGATCTCAATCGCGTGTACCAGCGCGTGCTCAAGACCGTGTCCGCGCCCAAGGTGCGCACCCAGTTCGTCGCTGCCCAGCGCCTGTGGGTCAAGTTCCGCGAAGCCGACTGTCAGACCGTCTACCAGCAGCATGCTGACGGCTCCATGCGCACGCTGGTGTACCTGGGCTGCATGCAAAACCGCGCCACAACCCGCATCAAGGAACTGGAAGCGTTCGCGGACGGGCGCTGACGCCAGTCGCTTGCCGCGCGCGGTCAGCCGCTGTTTTTCTTCCTGAACTGCGCCGCCTGGTAGCGGTTGCCGCACAGCGCCATGCTGCACCAGCGCCGCCGCGTTGGGAATGCCTGCCTCAGCGCTGCCGGCTGCTCGCGAATGCCTCGATCTTGCGGGTGGCGCCGGACACCACCAGGATATCGCCGGGCCATGCCAGCATGATAACCGACTCGAAAAGGCTGACAGCTGTCCTAAAAAACTGCCCATGCAGAACCGCCACGAGGACCCCGGTCGGCATCGATTGCTGCCGTAGTGCGCGAGGTGGATTTCGCAATGCTATGGGCATGTATGTTAAGATGCCGCATGGAACGAGGAAATACAAAACTAAAGTTTTTCGACAAGTATCTGGGTCCGATTTTACTGGCAGGGCTTTTGCCCTTGCGGTTGCTTCGCACCACATCTCCCCCAAACAAGATCAATTCGGCGGCACTGCTGAAGACGGCCGCCATTGGCGACACGGTGCTGCTGTCAGCGGCAATCACCGATCTGCGCAATGCCAATCCGGACGTGCAGATTGTATTGTTTACGGGCGCTTCGAATTTCGAATTTTCCAAACTGCTGTCCGGCGTGGAAGTGGTCAAACTGCCTTTGACCAATCCGCTGGCTGCGTTAAAGCTGATCCGTTCCCGTCATTTTGATGCTTTTATCGATTTCGATTCCTGGCCGCGCATTAGTTCACTGATGGCGGCGCTGTCGCGCGCGAAAATCCGTGTCGGTTTCAAGACGGCTCACCAGCACCGACATTTCATGCAGGATATAGCGGTAGTACATAGGGCTGATCAGCATGAACTTGAAAATTATCGCGACCTGCTGCGGGCGCTCTCCATTCCAGTGTTCAGCTTGCCGCAACAATTACGTCATGGCTGGGAACAAAATGGAAATACCATTGTCTTCCATATGTGGCCAAGTGGTACCCAGAGCCATTTAAAAGAATGGGCAGTGGAAAAATGGATAGGCTTGGCAAATAGTTTGCTTGCCTCCGGAGATTATTCTTTTGTGCTGACAGGTGGGCGTGAAGATGTGGCGAAATGCGAGACGGTGCTTGCTGCCTTGCCGCAATCGTTGCGTTCGAAATTTACCAGCCGCGCCGGCAGCAGTTTCGCTGAAACCTTACGTTTGCTGCAACAGGCAGCGCTACTCGTCAGTGTCAATACCGGGATAATGCACATAGGCGCGGCGATGGGCGTTCCGACTGTCGGCTTGCATGGCCCGACCAATCCGCGCCGTTGGGGGCCGATCGGCCAGCGCACGCGCTCCATTCTGAGCAGTAATAAAGGTGCAGGCACTTTAAACCTTGGCTTCGAATATACCGCCGAGACCGATTATATGAGCGGTATCGACGACAACGAAGTGGTGATGGCCTGTCGCGAGCTTTTGAAGGGCTGAAGCGGTATGCGGTCGATTAGCATCGCATAAAAAAACAGAGCGCACCCTTGCCGGTATCGCTCTGTTTTTTTATTGATAATCACCGTCTGATCCGTCAAAGTTCCCTGCCGCCCGTGTGCTGCGGCCAGGCTCCTGCATTCTCCTGATTATCCCAATCGGGAACGTTCAATGATCTTGGTGGTCGAATAACCTTCATGAAAATCGAGGGCAATAACTTCTCCGCCAGCCTTCTTGACTGCATCGTAACCAACAATATTCTCGGGCTGGTAATCGCCGCCTTTGACCAGAATATCCGGCAATACCTGATTGATCAAACGCTCCGGGGTGTCCTCCGAAAAGCGCACCACCCAGTCGACGCTTTTCAAGTTGGCCAGCACATGCATGCGATCGCTGCATGCATTGACGGGACGCTGCTCGCCTTTCAGTCTTTTGACGGAAGCATCGTCATTTACGGCGACCACCAGCATATCGCCGAGCGATTTCGCCGCCTCCAGATAGCGGACATGACCGACATGCAAAATATCAAAGCAGCCGTTGGTGAACACAACGCGTTTGCCAGCCGCCTTGGCTTCCTGTACGCGGTGCAGCAAATCTTGCTCCGCCAGCACTCCCAGTGGTGCGCCGCCGGAAAAATGCAAGGCTCGCTCGAGTTCCAGCGAAGTGACCGTCGCCGTACCAAATTTGCCCACGACGATGCCCGCCGCGACATTGCCGAGTTTGCATGCGGCAACCAAATTTTTCCCAGCCGCCAGCGCCGTGCCGATGGTAGCGATGACGGTATCTCCGGCGCCTGTAACATCGAACACCTGGCGCGCCTCGGTAGGAACATGCATCGGAGCGACATCAGGCTGAAGTAATGTCATGCCGTGCTCGCTACGAGTAATCAGCACTGCCCCGAGCCCGAGCCGCTCGCGCAGCATATGGCCCTTTGCCACGATTTCGTCTTCATCTGCACAGGGGCCGGCAACCAGTTCAAATTCGGCCATATTGGGTGTGATCAACGACGCTCCGGCATACCGCTGATAATCGGTTCCTTTCGGATCGACGATGACGTGCTTGCCTTGCGCAGTTGCCTCTTTGATGAAGTCGGCAATGCCGGTCAAGGTCCCCTTGCCATAATCGGACAAGATTACCGTTTCAACGGATGGCAACACGGCGCAATAGCGCTCGAACATCTCTTTTTCATCGAATGCGTGCGGAGTATAAAAAGAGCTTTCGAAATCGAGTCGAATTAATTGCTGGTTTCTGGAAACCACGCGCAATTTGGTAATTGTGGGGTTCGATGTCGAGCGGACAAAATTGATGCCCACGCCATGCTCAGCCACCAGTTTTGACAATAACTCCGCCGGCTCGTCATTTCCGACGACCCCCAGCAAAGTCACCTTGCCACCGAGGCTGGCAACGTTAACGGCAACGTTTGCAGCACCGCCGGGCCGCAGATCGTCTTTAGCGATATTTACCACGGGTACAGGCGCTTCCGGCGAAATACGTCCCGTCGTCCCAAACCAATAACGATCAAGCATCAGATCGCCAACAACCAACACGCGTGCACCGTCCAACATCAACCCGACATTTACTTCATTCGACATAAATTCCCCAGTAAATTAGGATAATCCTAATTTTTCCTCGATTAGTTCAATAATAATATGCAATACCTTGATATGCAGTTCCTGTACACGATCAGCAAACTGTCCGCCTGGGGTGCAAATACTTACATTGGCCATCACATCAAGCGGGCTGCCTGCACGTCCGGTCAGTCCGATAACAATCATGCCTTTTTCCTGCGCCGCCTTGGTGGCATTCAAGATGGTAGGGCTGGTTCCGCTGGTACTGATCGCCAAAACACAATCGCCTTTGCGGCCATGGCCTTCGATAAAACGGGAAAATACATACTCATAACCGAAATCATTGGCAACACAGGTAATATGGGCAGGATCGCTGATCGACATTGCAGCCAGTGCCCGACGATTTTTTCTATAACGG
>JBEVMI010000470.1:0-13836 GCA_040508685.1 Spongiibacteraceae bacterium | reverse complement strand
CGCGCGCGAACAGCCATTCGATTTTTTTGGCTTTGGCCTGATCAGCCTGTTTATCGGCGCACTGCAATTAATGCTCGATCGCGGGCATTCGCTCAACTGGTTTCAATCGCTGGAAATCATTATCGAGGCGACCGTTGCCGGCCTCTGTCTGTATTTGTTTACGGTGCATATGTTCACCGCCAAACACCCTTTCATCGAAGCGCGATTATTCAAGGATCGCAATTTGCTCGCGGGATTTCTGCTGGTGGCGCTGACCCAAGTCGTGATGATGGGACAGATGGCCCTGCTGCCGAATTATCTGCAGCAGCTGATGCACGTTCCGGTCGATACCACCGGTTACCTCCTGATGCCGCGCGGTATCGCCTCCATCCTCGGCATGGCAATCACCGCGCCATTGATCGGGCGCATCGACTCACGTTATCTGATGATGTTCGGCCTGGTGCTGCTGGGGCTTTCGATGTACGACATGTCGCGGATCAACCTGAACGTCAGCAACCAGACCATCATCCTGATCGGTCTGCAGCAGGGATTCGGCATGAGCTTTCTATCGGCACCGTTGACAACCGCCGTCTTCGCCACACTGAATCCGGCGCTGCGGGCGGAAGGCGCATCGATGTACAGCCTGATGCGCAACATGGGCGGCAGTATCGGCATCTCGTTATTTTTTACCCGCATCGCACAGGAAACGCAGATCAACCATCAGCGTCTGGGCGAGAACATAACCGCGTTCACCGAGTCACTGCCATCGGTATGGAACTGGAACACCACGGCAGGCGCCATGACGCTCAATTCGGAAATCACGCGCCAGGCGGCAAACATCGCGTACCTGGACGTCTATCTGGTGATGGCGGTGTGTCTGCTCGCAGTCGTGCCGCTCTGCCTTCTTTTTAAAAACCCGACACCACGCCCGGCCACTGTTGCCGAGCCGATTGCCGCTGATCACTGATGACCGCAAAACCTACAGCGCACTGGGTGCCGCATCCGCATTTACTGCTCGGCACGCTGACATTGAATTCGGTGACGGTAACGCTCGACTCGACAATCGCGAATGTTGCCCTGCCGCACATGCAGGGCGGGCTCGGCGCCACCCAGGATCAAATCGGCTGGGTGCTGACTTCCTACATCGTTGCAACAGCGATATGCCTGCCACTGACCGGCATCCTTACCGCGCGCATAGGCCGCCGCCGTTTCATGATGGGCAGCGTGATCGGATTCATGGTGGCGTCGATGTTGTGCGGCACCGCAACCTCGCTGACCGAGATGGTGGCCTTCCGCATCCTGCAGGGAATGTTCGGCGCGTGCCTGCCATCGCTCGGACAGGTCACACTGATCGAATCCTACCCGCCGGAAAAACACGGAAAACTGCTATCGATCTGGGGTTTCGGCGCGATGATGGGACCCGTGCTCGGCCCCAGTCTCGGCGGTTATCTGACCGAAGCATTGAATTGGCGCTGGGTGTTTTACATCAACGTCCCCATTTGTCTGCTGTCGCTGGTCGGCATTGCGATCGCCGTGCCGGATACGGAGCGCAATCATCGCAGCAAATTTGATTTTTTCGGTTTCGGCACACTCGCACTGATGCTCGGCAGCTTTCAGCTGATGCTCGATCGCGGTCATTCGCTGAACTGGTTCCAGTCCGCGGAGATCATGCTGGAAGCCGCCATCGCCGCGCTCTGCGCCTATTTATTTGTCGTGCACATGCTGACGGCGCGCGAACCGTTTTTAAAACCCGTGATGTTTCGCGATCGCAATTTGCTGATGGCGTTGATTCTGATGTTTTTGAGTCAGGCCGTGCTTATCAGCACCTCGGCGCTGGTACCCAGCTTTCTACAGCAGCTGATGCACATTCCGGTCGATACCACCGGCTACCTGATGATGCCGCGGGGCATCGGCTCGATGCTCGGCATGCTGGTCTGCGGCCGCCTGATCGGTCGCGTCGCCAATCGCAATCTGCTGATATTCGGGTTTGCGGTCACCGCTTTTACAACCTACCAGCTGACGCAAATTAATCTGAATGTCGACAACGCAACGATTCTTCAGATCAGCCTGCTGCAGGGTTTCGGCATGAGCTTTTCCTTTGCGCCATTGACGGCCACCGCTTTTTTGACGCTGGCTCCGCAACTGCGCAATGACGGTGCTGCGATCAGCATTCTGATGCGCAACCTAGGCGCCAGTGTCGGCATTTCCGTGTTGCTCAGCCGTATCGCACACGACACGCAAGCCAATCACGCACACCTGACCGAACGCATCACCCAGTTTGCCGAAAACGATCTGCCGCAACTCTGGCAATGGCAACATAGCGCCGGCGCAATGCTATTGAATGAAGAAATAACCCGCCAGGCCACCAGCGTTGCTTATCTGAATGCATTTACGGTGCTGGTGTGGTGTTCCGTGCTCGCGCTGCCAGTGTGCCTGTTGCTGAAGGCCCCGAAACAAAAACAACATCCCGATCCTGCGGCTGTTGCAACAGCAGCCGATTGACACGCGTTACTCAATATCAGCTCACCCACTGTCGCATCGCCTGCAATGCCTCGCCGTTAAAACGCTCGAACTGCGGCAATACACTCGCCATGTTGGCCCACATGATCAACAGGCCCAGCACCAGCATCAGCGGAAAGCCAATGGCGAAAATATTCAATTGCGGCGCTGCCCGGGTGATCACGCCGAGTGTGCTGTTGATGATCAGCAGCGCCGTCATCGCCGGCAGTGCCATCAGCAGTGCCGCACCGAACAGCCAGCTGCCCCACCCCACCACCGCCTGCAAACGCTCCGGACCGATTTCGGCGCCGATCGGCAGTGTGCGAAAACTTTCGGTCAGCACTTCGATCATGACCAGATGGCCGTTGAGACCGAGAAACAACAATGTCGCCAGCATCAAATAAAACTGGCCGATCACCGTCACGATCACGCCGTTCGCGGGGTCGTTCATCGACGCAAAACCGAGGCCCATTTTCATCGCGATGATCTGACCGGTCATCACGAATGTGTGCATGAAAATTTGCAGGAACAACGCCATGCCGATGCCGATCAGCAATTGTTGAATCACCAGCAGCGCGCTGGCGGGCGAGAGGAAATCCGGTTGTGGCATATCCTGCAGCGAGGGTGCGACCGCGAGCGTCAGCAGCAAGGCGAGCAGCAGCCGCATGCGCGGCGATACCATCTGCGCGCTCAGCACCGGCGCAGTCATGATGAACGCGCTGATGCGCATCAGCGGCCACATGAACTGTTGCAGCCAGTGTTGCAAGGCGGCGACATCGAGTTCGATCATGGCGACGCGTCCTGCAAGCATTTAAGAATGGAAAACAACAGGAATCAGCCGACAAACTGACTGAGGTTCGACAACAGCTGGTTGGTGAAATCGATCAGCTTGCTCAGCAGCCACGGCCCCGCCATCATCAACGCGACGATGGTAACGATGAGGCGCGGCAAAAAACTCAGTGTCTGTTCGTTGATCTGCGTCGCCGCCTGAAAGGTGCTGATGATAAGGCCGATGATCAGGCCCGGCACGATCAGCACGCTGACCATCAGGATCACCAGCATCAGCGCCTGCGCGAAGAGATCGATAATCACATCGGGGGACATATCAGCTCCTTCTTAGCCGAAGCTGGCGGCCAGGCTACCCATAATCAATGCCCAGCCGTCGACCAGTACGAACAACATGATTTTAAATGGCAATGAAATGATGACCGGGGACAACATCATCATGCCCATCGCCATCAACACGCTGGCGACGACCAGATCGATAATTAAAAACGGAATGAATAACACGAACCCAATCTGGAAGGCTGTTTTCAATTCACTGGTCAGGAATGCCGGCGCCAACACGAAAAACGGTACGTCCGCGGGCGTGCTGACCTTGGGCGTATTGGAAATACGCATATACAGATCGAGATCGGATTCGCGCGTCTGCTTCAGCATAAACGTGTGAAACGGTTTGCTGGCGCGTTCCAGCGCCTCGCCCGGCAACAGCTGCTGCGACAAATACGGTTGCAGCGCTTGTTCGTTGGCCTGCTTGAATACCGGCTGCATGATAAAAATCGTCAGGAATAACGACAGCCCCATCAGCACCTGATTCGAGGGCGTACTCTGCAGACCAATGGCCTGGCGCAAAATCGCCAGCACGATGGTAATGCGGGTAAAGGCCGTCATCATCAGCAGGAACGACGGCAGTAATGTCAGCGCCGTCATGATCGCCAGAATCTGCAGCGTCACGCTGTAATCCTGACTGCCATCCGCATTGGTTTTTAATTGTACCGCCGGCACGCCGGGCAGCAATTGGCTGGTCGCAGTGGGTTTGGTGGCCGGATTGGCAGAGGTCGCCGTTTGCGCCAGCGTCGGCGTCGCCAATCCGGCGCTTAACGCCAGCGCGAGCAGCACTGGCGCAAACAATGAAAATACGTTTGAAAAAGATGCGACGAAATTTTTGAGCGTGCGCAAAATCACTTGTGACTTCCAAAGCTGTTTTGCAAAACCTGGCGCAGGCGAGTGGCAAATTCATCGCTGTTTTTGCCACTGTCGACAATCACCGGCTGCTCGAAACGATGCAGCAGGCTCACCTGTCCGGGCGCGACACCGAGCAGCCATTGCTCGCCGGCGATTTCGATCAGCACCACACGTTCGCGCGGCCCCACCGGCAGCGAAGAAACGACTTTCATCGCCGCACGTTGCATGGGCCACTGCATGGCACCGGCACGGCGCAGCAACCACCACGCGCCGAGCACAAGCGCCAATAAAAAGCCGATACCGAGCAACAGATTTAGCGGGCTCGCCGCGACCACCGGAGAGGGTTTCGGGGTATTGACGTCGACGGCCAACGCCAACCCGCTGCAACATGCGGCGATTAATGCCAGTACGATTTGTCGAGAATAACGACGCGATGAAGGCCACCCGCAATTGATCACGGTGTCAGCGCAACTTTTTGATACGTTCGGAAGGGCTGATGACATCGGTCATGCGGATGCCAAACTTTTCGTTGACCACGACCACTTCACCGTGTGCGATCAAGGTGCCGTTCACCAGCACATCCAGCGGTTCGCCGGCGAGGCGATCGAGTTCGATCACCGAGCCTTGGTTGAGCTGCAACAAGTTGCGGATCGTGATTTCGGTGTTGCCCACTTCCATCGAAATGCGAACTGGAATATCCAGAATCACGTCGAGATCGGGTGAACCGTTGCGTTGATGACGCGCCGCCGCATCGAATTCGTCGAGCGGCGCGCGCTCCGCTGCCGGTTTCGCCGGCACACCGCCGGCGAGCAGCGCATCGATGTCGTCCTGGCCGGCGTCATCGCCCTGCTCGGCCATCGCTGCGGCCCAGTCGTCGGCCATCTTGTCCTGATCTTCGTCGCTCATGAAATGCCCTCAGAATTCGCTGTGCGCATGCAATCACATTGCATTGCGGTCGAATTTTTCCAAAATTTGTAACGCGAGATTGCCGCGGGATTGTCCGAGCCGCGCATACATGATCGGTACGCCATTCGCAGTCAGCAACAGTTTTTCGCCGAGATCCACCGGGATCACATCACCCGCTTCGAGGTCGATGATGTCGCGCAGTGCCACTTCTTTTTCGGCGATGGTGCCGTTGATGACCACCCCCGCCCCCCTCACAACCTCGCGCAACGAGCGCACCCACCGTTCGTCGATATCGTCGACGTCGCTCTGCATGCCGGCGTCCAGCGTTTCGCGAATCGGCTCGATCATCGCGTAGGGCAGCGTGATATGCATATCGCCGCCACCGCCATCGAGTTCGACGTGGAAGGTGCTGACCACCACGACTTCGCTCGGGCTGACGATATTCGCCATCGACGGGTTGACCTCCGAATTCACGAACTCGAATTCGATCGGCATGATCGTCTTCCACGCTTCCTGCAAATCGATGAAGGCCTGCTGCAACACCATTTCGACGACGCGCAATTCGGTCGGCGTAAATTCGCGGCCTTCAATTTTCGCGTGGCGGCCATCGCCACCAAAAAAGTTGTCGACAAGCTTGAACACCAGCTTGGCGTCGAGAATGATCAGACCGGTGCCACGCAGCGGCCGCAGTTTGACCATATTGAGACTGGTCGGCACGTACAGCGTGTGCACGTATTCGCCAAACTTTTGAATCTGGATGCCACCGACGGCGACATCGGCGCTGCGGCGCAGCAGATTGAACAGACTGATGCGGGTGTAACGCGCAAAACGTTCGTTGATCATTTCGAGCGTGGGCATACGCCCGCGCACGATCCGATCCTGGCTGGTCAGATCGTAGGAACGCGCCTCGCCGGCTTCCAGATCCGCGTCGGTGTCGACCGCGCCATCGTCCACGCCGTGCAGTAGCGCATCAATTTCCTCTTGTGATAACAGATCCTGCACGTCGACCTTACCTAATTAAAAAGAGGTGAAAAATCCGATCCTGGCAATGTGGTCCTGAAAATCTGATCTTGAAGATAGAGAAACTACCGTTACTGCATCACGAAATTGGTAAACAACAATTTCTCGACATCGGCCTTGCCGGTTTCCTTCTGCAAAATTTCCTTAACCGCCTCGATCAGCTTGCCCTGCAACGCTTCGCGGCCGGCGCGGCTGCGCAAAATATCGAACTGCTCGCTGCTCAACAACATCACCACGCGGTTGCGCACCAGCGGCATATGTTTCTGCAATGCGTCGATAGTTTCCTGATCCCGCGATGCCACCGTGATCGACAACTGTAAATAACGCGGCCGGCCGTTGATGACGAAGTTGGTCAGGAACGGCGGTTCAAACGGGAAATAAACCAGCGCCGCGTGTTCCGGTTTTGCCGCCTCGCCTTCCTCGCCTTCTGCGTGTTCGCCTTCTGCAGCGACTTCAGCGGCAGTGGCCGTTTTATCGCCGCCCATGAAATGCATTACCGCAAAGGTCCCACCCGCACAAATCGCCAGTAACACCACGCCGATAATGACGAGCAATATCAGTTTCTTTTTGCCCGCCGCTTTGCCTGTTACTGCAGCGTCGTTATCGCCGTCTTCGTCCTGTTCAGTTGCCTTGCCCTTGGGAGGTGCCTTTGCCATGCCAAATTTCCGACGCTAATGGCGTATCTGTGAGGGATTCAGCAAACGCTGTGCCACTCGGAGAAACGCAGGGATGGGGTTTGTCGTGTGTTGCGGAATAACAGTGTAGTGCAAATAAAAAAACCGCCGATTTACGGCGGTTTTTCGTACACATCACAACAACAGGCCGCGGCTTGAAACGTCAGGCGTAGGCGTCCAGCAACCCCGGCCGACTGACCGTTGTGGTGGTGCGCGCGACGCTGCCGATTTCCGTATCGATCTCGGCATCGCGCGCGCCACGACCACGGGAACCGCCGCCACTGCCGCCGTCACTGAACGCGTGCTGTTCACGCATCGAACCCTGGCCACCGACACCGACATCCTGCAATTGAATGCCCTGGTTTCCCATCATCTCGCGCAGACGCGACAGCGATTGATCGAGCGCTTCGCGGACGGATGCATGCGGGCTGGTGAAGTAGATACTGGTCTGGTCCTGATGCGAACTCACCCGTACCGACAGTGGCCCGAGGTCCGCCGGATTCATCTGGATTTCCGCGCTGCTCAGATTCTGCGAACTCATCCACATCACCTTGCCGGCCACCGCGTCGCTCCAGCCCGGCTTGCCGACTGGGACATCCACTTTCGCAGCGGTTGCGCTGGAATCGAGATATTGACGCAGGCCGCTGTCGCGCGTCGCCGTCACGGGACCGGTATCGCTGCGCGGGGCGGAAGGCGCCAGGGTCGAATCAAGCTGCTTTAGCGTGTCGCGGAAAGTACCGCGCTCCGTTTCGGCTGATTGCTCTGGGATACCGGAAATACCACTGTCCGCAAGCATTGCATCCGGCGCGGCGCCGTCGCCGACCGCCAATGCAGCGGATTTTTTTTCGCCGACAAGGCCATCGCCCGCGGTTTTTGCACCGGTCATTTTTTCCAGCGTCAAACCTTGACCCGACATATCCGCCACTGCCTTTTCGCCGACAGGATTGGCCCCCGGCACGATTGCTCCGGCAGCCGTGCTTCCAGGCAATGCTGCGGCGGGCATCTGATCTGGAGGCAGGATTTCTGCCGATTGTTTGTCTGCGGGCAATTTCTTGTTTGTCGCCATGTCCGCCAACGCGAGTTGGACGTCTGTGGTTTCTCCGAGGGTGGTGGTCGCTGACATGGGGTCGCCCGGCAACGTCGTTGCTGCATTCAGCGTTTGCGGCGCTGCCGGGATTTCGCGCTTTTGCGTGGATGTCACATCGCCGACCGCCGTAGACGGGTGGCCATCGTCGCCACTGAGCTGCCCCGTGCGCGATGCCAGCGCTGCAGCGGCAGCCATCACTGAGTTTTCCGGCACCACTAGCGGCATGCCCGGGGTCGGCGCCAGCGGATCGAGTTGGCTCTCCGTAGCGGCATCGGTACCGGCGCTGTCGTCTTTGCCGCTGGACTCCCTCGCCTCGGTACCGATCACCCCATCTGTAAGCAACTGATCGAGCGTTACCGGCAAAGTCTCTCCGGCGGGCGGCAAGTCCTTGCCTGTCGACGTGGCAGTTGCCGCCGGTGCGGCGGGCTTGTTGCCGCCGAGTGCAGCCGTCCGCGTCCGCGTCACCACCACTTTTTCGTCGTCGGTACGAGTCTTCGGCGCGGCTGTTTGCTCCGCTGCGGGATGTGGCTGTGGTTCAGGCCGGCTGCCCTGCGCGCCCTCTAGAACATCGGAAAAACGGGGCTTTTCCGCGGTGTCGCCTGTGCGCGCCGTGGTTTTGGCAGCCGCTTGCCGGCCGAGATCACCCAGTGCGCCGAGGGCTGAAGTGGTGGGGCTGGTAGCCATTGGTTTTCCTCGCTGATCGGAAATGATTGCGAGGCCTGTTGCAAGATCGCTGCCAGCGGCAGCATGGGTGGAAAGCGCAAGATCGCTGTCAGCACGGGGCTGGCAGCTGGTGGCGAGGAAAAGACGCGAATCAACGCAGCAAGGCGGTCAGCTCACGTTCGACGGCGCCGTATTCAATAATGAGCTCGTCGACCAGCGGGTAAGCGCTGCTCGGATCGCCGAGGCGGCCGAGTTCTTCCAGCGCGCGGCAGATATCCGCGAGACGCGGCGCCCCCATATTCGCGGCGCTGCCCTTGAAGCTGTGTGCGGCACGGCGCAATACATCGGCGTCTCCGGTGTTGACGCCCGTGCGAATTGCTTCGATGCGTTGTGCGCTGTCGCGCACGAAGGTCTGCACGAGGAGGCCGAAATCGCCGCCCATGATATTGCGCAGTTCTTGTGTTGCGGTTTGATCGAGGTGTGATATCCCAGGCATAACAGCTCCATTCCAAATTGCTCCGCTTCAGACTGCGGCGGACCCGATTCTCCACGTCGGTCGACCGATCTTCTGCGATGTAGCCAAAACGTTAGCACACCTCGCCACGGGCGGTAAGGCAGCCACCTGATTGCGAGCGGGATCTGTTCGGGTGGTAACTCAGGATTTATCGGTGGCTTCGCCGCTATCCCTACGGCTATCCATAAGGGAATGACGCGCGGCGCGGTCATCGAACTCCGCCTGCAATTTGCGCTCGTGCACCGCCTCTTCCTCGTTGCGGCTGCGCTCGCGGATCTGGTCGAGCACGCGGCGGCGATTGTATAACTGCACCCATTGCAGACGCGCCTGTTCGCGCTCTTCGTCGCGCTGTGCAACAAGGTTCTGCTGCTGCGTCTGCACATTATCCAACTGCTGGAAAAACCCTTGGAAATTGCGCAGATCGCGCATCGACATCGCCTGTCCTGCGCGCGTTGCATACTGCTGTTGATATTCGCGATTGTAGAGTGCGAGCTGCTGCCCCTGGCGCTGTGCCTGCTGCAGTTTTTCGCTATTTTCCGCCAGCGTACGTGCGGCGCTGTCTTCGCGCATTTGCGCCAGCTTCAATAACACCTTCATGCGTTCCGAACGTTTCTGTTTTGCCACTGCCGCGCCCTCTTCCGCCGCCTTTCAATCAACCGCCAATGCCGGTCAATTGTTCGAGTTGGGCGACGCTATCGGGAAAGGAAACCGATTCGCGCAATCCCTGCCGCAGAAATGTGCGCACCACTGGCAACATCCGGATCGCTTCGTCGGTTTCGGGGTCGCTGCCCGGCACATACGCACCGACGGCAATCAGATCGCGGCTCTGCTGGTAACGTGCGTACAGCTGCTTGAGTCGCTGCGCAGCCTTGAGATGAATTTCCGGCACCACGTTCGGCATCGCGCGACTGATCGACGCTTCGATATCGATGGCGGGATAGTGGCCTTCGTCGGCGAGCGCGCGCGACAACACAACGTGACCATCGAGAATCGCGCGCGCGGAATCGGCGACCGGGTCCTGCAAATCATCGCCCTCGGTCAGTACCGTGTAAAACGCCGTGACCGACCCTTTGCCGGTGGCGTCGTTGCCCGCACGTTCGACCAGCGCCGGCAATTTGGCGAACACCGACGGCGGATAACCCTTGGTCGCGGGCGGCTCGCCCACCGCGAGTGCAATCTCGCGCTGGGCCTGCGCGTAGCGCGTCAGCGAATCCATCAGCAGCAGAACCTGCTTGCCTTCGTCGCGGAAATATTCGGCCAGCCGCGAGGCCAGCATCGCCGCGCGCAGCCGCATCAGCGGCGCGTCATCGGCGGGCGAAGCAACCACGACGGCACGCCGCAACCCCTCCTCGTCCAGCACTTGTTCGATAAATTCTTTCACTTCGCGGCCGCGTTCGCCGATCAGCCCGACCACGACAACTTCCGCTTCTGTAAAACGCGTCATCATGCCGAGCAGCATGCTTTTACCGACGCCGCTGCCGGCGAACAGACCGAGGCGCTGGCCACGGCCGACCGTGAGTACGGAGTTGATGGCGCGAATACCGACATCCAGCACAGCGTGGATCGGCTTGCGATTGAGCGGATTGATGACCGGGCCTTCGATATCGATGGCTTCGGTGCAGGCCAGCGGACCCTTGCCGTCGAGCGGGCGACCGGCGCCGTCGATCACGCGCCCCAGCAAACCGGGACCGACCAGTACCCGACTGGAGCGCAGCAGCGGCACCACGCGTGCACCGGGCTTTATGCCTTCGAATTTTTCGGTCGGCATCAAAAACAGGCGCTGCTCGGAAAAACCCACGACCTCCGCCTCAATCGAACGGCCATTGCGGGTTTCCACCAGGCAGCGGCTACCGACAGCCACGCTCAACCCCTCGGCCTCCAACGTCATGCCGACCATACGCACCAGTCGTCCCGCAGCCCCGGGGGCAGGCTCCAGGCCGTCGAGTCGGGATGCGCGTTGTTTGAGGCCGGCGAGCAAGTCGGTCATTCGTCGAAGGGTTCCATCAGCAGCCCGGGCTCGGGCGCTTCGGTCTGGGCATGATCCGCCAGAATGCGTTCGGCAACCTGACGAAAACGCAGGCCGATGGTGTAATCGACCACGCTGCTGGCGCTGTGTACGCGGCAGCCACCCGCTTCGATACGGCTGTCGGCCTGCATCTGCCACGCTGCGGGCCATTCGGCGCAGGCGCGCATCAGCTCGAGTTCAGCGGGATTGAGCAGTACGCAGATATTGCGCGAGCCCACTGGCAATTCGCGCACTGCGCTGCGCACCAGCGGCAATAGATCGATGGCGGCCAGCGCGGGCTCGCGGCGCAATACCGCGTGGGCGATATCGACCGCCAACTGGGATAACGCCTGCTCGATGGCGGCAGCCTGGGCCTGGGTTGGCTCCAGCAACGATGTCATCACCTGACGCAACTGGGCCATCTGCGTGGTCAATTCGGTTTTGGCAGCGACACGGCCGGCGGCAAGACCATCGGCATAACCCGCCTGATGCCCTTCTTCGCGGCCATGACCGAAACATTCTTCATGCGCCTGCTGGGTAATCGTTTCGAGATCGCGCGCGGTGAGATGGCGCGCGACAATTTCATCGGCGGGATCGCGCCCGGCGGCAACCCGATGGCCCGACCCCACTTCCGGCGGTTGCCAATTCGGATATTGCTGACTGTCCTGCGCAGGTATGCGCCCCTTCTCCATCGTCGCGACCTCAGATCATGTCTTCGCCGCTGCCGCCGAGCATGATTTCGCCCGAATCGGCCATGCGGCGCGCGATGGTGAGAATTTCTTTCTGGGCGGTCTCGACGTCGCTGACACGGACCGGACCTTTTGCTTCCAGATCGTCGCGCAGCAATTCGGCGGCGCGTTTCGACATGTTCTTGAAGATTTTTTCCTTGAGCTCGTCGTCGGAGCCTTTCAACGCCAGGATCAGCACCTCCGAAGACACTTCGCGCAGCAGCGACTGAATGCCGCGATCGTCGATATTCTTGAGGTCGTCGAACACGAACATCAGATCCTGAATTTTGCCGCCGAGGTCTTCGTCGATTTCGCGGATCGATTCCATCAGCTCGCTTTCCATGCTGCCGTCGAGGTTGTTCATGATGTTGGCAGCGACTTTGACGCCGCCCATCGCCTTGGTCTGCGACGCGGCATTGCCGGAGAATTGTTTTTCGAGAATGTCGTTGAGTTCCTGCAACGCGCTCGGATGCACGGAGTCGAGCGACGCGACCCGCATGATGATGTCGAGACGCTGTTTCTCCTGGAGACCGCCCAAGACTTCCGCGGCCTGATCCGAATCCAGATAGGCAACCACGATGGCCTGAATCTGCGGGTGTTCGTGACGGATCAGATCGGCCACCGAACGCGCGTCCATCCACTTCAACGTATCGAGGCCGCTGGTATTGCCACCGAGCAGAATGCGATCGACCAGCGAGTTGGCTTTATCCTCGCCCAGCGCCTCGACCAGCATGTTGCGAATGTAACTGTCGGCGCCGACACCGAGACCGGTGAGCGTGCGCGCCTCCGACAGGAAGTTGTTGACGACGTCGGCGACCTGCTCCTGCTGGATGTTCTGCAGCTGTGTCATCGCCGCGCCAATCCGCTGCACTTCTTTCGGGCCGAGATGACGCAGTACCGCCGCGGCGTCTTTTTCGCCGAGCGACATCAGCAGCACCGCCGCCTGATCGATCTTGTTGAGACTGGGTCTCGGAGCCTGTTCACTCACCGCTTATCACCTTGAACGAAACGACCTGCGCACATCACTGAATCTATAACTGAGAACCGATAACCGAGGAGCAACGCTGCGATTATTCGCCCTGCGCCACCCATTGTTTGACGACCTGCGCCACGCGGCCCGGATCTTCGGCGATCAGACCTTTGATGGCCGTCAACTGATTTTCGTACGAGGAGTCAGGCCCGGGCAGCAGCATGTTGGCGGCGCCCCCGGACAAGGTCACGGACTCCTCCCCGAGCGGGCCGAGCGCCATCGCTTCGGGTCCACCCACTGCGCCCAGCGCACCGCCGGCGGCGGCATTCTGACGCGAACTCTGGCTCAGACTTTTCATCACCGGCCGCAATACACCGAACACCAGCAACAACACGGCGATCACACCGACGGCCTGCTTGGCCAGATCGCGTACCCATTGCTGCTGCCAGATCGGCGTCGTTTCAATCTCGATGGCTTCTTCCGGTACCGCGATGAACGCCGAGTTGACCACGTTGACGACGTCGCCGCGCGCCGCGTCGTAACCGACCGCGTTGCGAACGAGTATAGCCAGCCGTTCCAGAGACTCTGCGTCCCACGCCACAGTCTTGGTCTCGCCGGCCTTTTCACCCGCCTCAAGCTTATTGTCGACCGCGACCGCGACCGTCACGCGCTGCAGCTGGCCGACCGAATGTTTGGTATAGCTGAGGGTGCGATCCAGCTCGTAATTGCGCACCAGCTGTTCACGCGAACGCGGCCCAGTCTTGCTGCCTCCCGCGGTACCCGGTGCCGTCGTGGCGCCGGTGCCTTGCGGCCCGTCCGCAGCCTG
>JBEVMI010000453.1:0-8738 GCA_040508685.1 Spongiibacteraceae bacterium | reverse complement strand
CGCATTATTTATTCGCGCATCGATCAACGTGGTAATTCACAAGCACACATCAGCCACACAGCGCAGCCCCGCAAGGTAACAGACCACAGATTTTCAGACATTGGTGATTTTCACTAGGATCACCGGGGCGCATCTATATAATGCGCCGCCATGATTGAACTCGACGCTATCAGCCTACACCGCGGCGATAAAACGCTGCTCGAAAACGCCTCCCTGCGCATCCACCCCGGTGAGAAAACGGCACTGGTCGGAGCCAATGGCGCCGGCAAAACCAGCCTGTTTCTGCTGTTGCAGCGCCAGCTGGTGGTGGACTCTGGCCATCTGTCGATTCCGCAACAGTGGCGGATCGCACACATGGCGCAGGAAGTCGGCGCCGACGAACGCTCCGCAATCGACTACATCCTCGACGGCGACACCGAGCTGCGCCGCATCCAGCGCGAGCTCGAAAACCCGCGCGACGACAACCACCTTGCCGAGCTGTACGGCGACCTCGACAGCATCGACGGTTACACCGCCGAACGTCGCGCCGAACAGTTGTTGCTCGGACTCAGCTTTCGACCGGATCAATTACAGCAGTCGGTCAATCGTTTTTCCGGCGGCTGGCGTATCCGCCTCAATCTGGCTCAGGCCCTGATGAGCCCGTCCGACCTGCTGCTGCTCGACGAGCCGACCAACCACCTTGACCTCGACGCCAGCCTCTGGCTGGAACAGTGGCTGCAAAAATATCGCGGCACCCTGGTCTTGATTTCGCACGACCGCGACTTTATCGACAACACCTGCGAACAGATCGTCCATATCGAAAACAAGGAGCTGTTTCGCTACCGCGGCAACTATTCCGCATTCGAACGCCAGCGCGCCGAGCGCCTGTTGCAACAGCAATTGGCATTCGATAAACAGCAGGAGCGTATCGAACACATTCAAAAATTCGTCGCCCGTTTTCGCGCCAAGGCATCGAAGGCCAAACAGGCCCAGAGCCGCCTGAAAGAGCTCGACCGGATGGAAGCACTGGCACCGGCCCACATCGACTCGCCTTTCGATTTCAGCTTCCTGGAGCCGCGGCGGTTTTCCGACCCGCTGCTGAATTTTGCGCACGCGGATCTAGGGTATGCCGGGAACGTCCTGTTGAAGGAAGTGAATCTCAGCATTCACCCCGGCAGTCGTCTCGGCCTGCTCGGCGGCAACGGCGCCGGCAAATCCACTTTCCTGAAAAGCCTGGCCGGCGCCCTGGAGATGGTCGCCGGTGCGCGCACCGAAGGTGAACATCTGCAACTCGGTTATTTCACACAGCACCAGCTGGAGTCGCTGGATTTCGACGCCAGCCCGATCCTGCACGTGCAGCGGCTGACACCGAAGGCGCGCGAACAGGATATTCGCGACTTTCTGGGCGGCTTCAACTTCCGCGGCGATCAGGCCAGCGGCGCAATCCGGCATTTCTCCGGCGGTGAAAAAGCGCGACTGGCACTGGCGTTGATTGTCTGGCAGCGCCCGAACCTGCTGCTGCTCGACGAGCCGACCAACCACCTCGATCTGGAAATGTGTCACGCGCTGACGATGGCCCTGCAGGAATTCGAAGGCGCGCTGGTTGTGGTGTCGCACGACCGCCATTTGCTGCGCAACACCGTCGACGAATTGATTCTGGTGGCGGACGGCAAGGTCGAGCCGTTTGAAGGCGATCTCGAAGACTACAGCCGCTGGCTGCTGGCGCGCGCCCGTGAAGCGCGCAGCCCGACACCGACAACGACCGCAGCCGCAAAAGCGGCTCCCGCAAAAACCCTTGCCGAACCCAAGGCGCCGAAGCCCGCGGCGATCGATCGCAAACAATTGCAGCAGCTGAAACAGCAGGCGCAAAAACTGGAGAAGGCGCTGGAAACGGCCAACAGCAAACTGGCGGATCTCGAAGCCAAGCTGGCCGATAGCGCGCTGTATTCGGAATCACAACGCGACAAGTTGCAACAACTGCTGAAGGATCAGGATCAGACCCGCGCCGACATCAGCGCGCTGGAAGAGCAGTGGCTGTCTATCCACGAACAACTGGATGCGATGGAGCAGGACAACTCCGTCTAGCCGCCGATAAACCGAAGTAGTTCAATAAAACCCGCACGCAAATAAACGGCCTCGCGCCGTCTATTTCTTGAAAATGATGACCAGCTCTTCCGCCAGCGACGGCTTGAAACAGACCGCCAGCCATTCGACCATCTGCAGTGCCCGGGTCCAGGTTTGACGCCAGTGATTGCCGGTGTCGCCCCAGCGATGCACACCCTGCACGGCAATATTCCTTGAGGCGCAAAACACACTGTCGGCATCGCGTGCGTTGTGTCTGGTCTTGCCTGTCGCAAATCCGGCCTTGCCGGCACTGGCTTGCAGGCTGGCCTCGGTAAAGATCAATAAATGCCGCGGCGGATCGAGCGCAAACCAGGAGGCGCCGAAGAGTCCGCGCCCAAAACTTCCAGCATTGGGCGTCGCCAATACCAGCTGCCCGCCGGGCTTGAGCACACGCCTGCATTCCTGCAGGAAACCGACGGGGTCGTGCAGATGTTCAATGACATGGCTGGAGACGATGGCATCGAAGCTTGCATCGGGATACTGCTGCGCGCGGATATCGCCCGCATTGACGGTCATCCCCTTCGCCCGCGCGTTGGCAACCGCAGCCTCGTCAAAATCAATGCCCTCGGCTAGCCAGCCGCGCGCACTCATCAAACCGAGCGTCACGCCGCCACCGAACCCCACTTCCAGCAGCCGTTTTCCCGCCGCTACCGGGATGAACATATAACTGAAGTCGACATGGGCGCGCGGCAGCGGGAACAGGTAAAACAGCGGGTACAACAGTTTTTGCCATGACGTGGCGGCTGCGAGGGGGTCTTTGTAAACCACGGCGCGATAGCCGGCTTCCGACTGCTGCCGCAACGGCCGCAACGTGCGTTTGGAAAGCGTGCGCCAGATTCGCCGCGGCAGACGCAACAACATCGGCCGTCGCGATCGCTGCGAGGCCGCCGCGGCATCGCTGTGCGTGTAGTAATTGATGTACGCCTCGCCGATATCTTCCGGCACCGGGCAGGGGTCCATCCACAGCGTGCCGCACTCACCGCGGGAACAGCGGCGAAAATCCCAGACCCCCGCCACGCCAAACAATCGGTCTTTCAACGCGGTGTAGAGTTGACCTCCAGGTTGTGCACAACAGGGGCAATCGACCCGGGCGCTGCTTCTCATTTCTTATTGTTCTCGTGTTTGATTTTTTCGACAATTTTGGTGGTCGAGCAGTCGTCGTAAAACATCAGCACTTTAACGCTGCCGCCGTAACCCTCGACGATTTCCCAGCCGACCACCTGTTCCTTGCGATAGTCGCCGCCCTTTACCAGCACATCGGGCTGCAGCTCCCGCAGCAGATTTTCCGGCGTGTCTTCCGCAAAACTGACCACCCAGTCGACGGCTTCGAGACCGGCCAGCACCGTCATGCGGCGATCGACGGTATTGATCGGTCGGGTCGGGCCTTTCAGACGGGCGACCGAGGCATCGTCGTTGATCGCCACGATCAAACGATCGCCCTGCGCCTTGGCTTGTTCCAGGTAGCCGACATGCCCGGCGTGCAGGATGTCGAAACAGCCATTGGTGAAGACTATTTTTTCGCCTTGATCGCGTGCGTCGGCAATGGCCAGGCGCAGTGTTTCGAGCGTCATCGCGCCGCGATCATCGCCGTGCTGGCGCTGCACCGCACGCCGCAACTCCGGAGCGCTGACCGTCGCCGTGCCCAGCTTGCCGACGACAATACCCGCCGCGGTATTGGCCAATGCAACCGCATCGCCCATCGCGCTGCCCGCGGCCAGCGCAGTCGCCAGCACTGAAATCACGGTGTCGCCGGCGCCAGTGACGTCGAAGACTTCGCGCGCCTGCGCCGGCAGATGCAGCTCCGGCTGATCGAGCTGGAGCAACGTCATGCCGTGTTCGCCGCGGGTAATCAGCAAGGCGTCGAGCCCACAGTCGCGGATCAGGTTTTTGCCGCGCACCACTAACTGTTCTTCGTTGTCGCAACTGCCGACGACTGCCTCAAATTCGTGCAGGTTCGGGGTCAGCAGGGTGGCGCCGCGATACTTCTGGAAATCCGAACCCTTGGGGTCGACAAGTACCGGGATAGCAAGTTTTTTGGCGGCGGCGATCAGCGCCTGCGGATCGGCCAGGGCGCCTTTGGCGTAATCGGACAACACCAGCACATCGAAACCGGCGATATGCGGCAACACTTTTTCGGTTAACTGGCGGGCGTCGTCCGCGGCAAACGGTTGCTCGAAATCCAGGCGCAACAATTGCTGGTGACGGCTGATGACGCGCAATTTGGTGATGGTCGGCCGCGTCGCGATCGTTTGAAACAGGCAGTCGATACGGGTTTCGGCGAGGCGCTGGGTCAGCGCGGCCGCCGCTTCGTCGACGCCGACCAGACCCGCGAGCGTGGCGTGAGCATTCAGCGCCGCGATGTTGAGCGCGACGTTGGCGGCACCGCCGGGGCGGTCCTCGATCTGCTCGACCTTGACCACCGGCACCGGCGCCTCCGGTGAAATGCGTGCGGTCGGGCCGTGCCAGTAGCGGTCGAGCATGACGTCGCCGACCACCAGTATCCGCGCCTGATCGAACCGCGGCAGATTCAGGAACATCTTATGCATCCCCAGAATTACGATGCGGCATAATATCACGGCGGTTTTCTTTACCTTCATCGACAGTCGTCGTCGATAGTACTCATCGCTACCACCGTCAATACCACGGTCCATGCAACCGCCGTTTCACCACTGCCCGCGCCCAACGGTCGCGCCACAAGGGATCTGCCTGCACAATGAAAATTCTCGTTACTGGCGGTGCCGGATTCATTGGATCCGCCGTAGTTCGCCACATCATCGACAACACCGATGACTGCGTCATCAACCTGGACAAACTCACCTACGCCGGCAATCTCGAATCGCTGACGAGCGTCGCCGGCAACCCCCGTTACCGTTTCGAACAGGTCGACATCTGCGATCGCGCCGGCGTCGACCGCGTGCTGCGCGAACACCAGCCCGACCTGATCATGCACCTCGCCGCCGAATCCCATGTCGATCGCTCCATCACCGGACCCGCCGCATTTATCGACACCAACATCGTCGGCACCTACACGCTGCTGGAAGCAACCCGCGAGTACTGGAAAACGCTGGCTGCGGACGCCCAGCAGAACTTTCGCTTCCACCATATTTCGACCGATGAAGTTTATGGCGACCTGCACGGCACCGACGACCTGTTCACGGAAACCACCCCGTACGAACCCAGCTCGCCGTACTCGGCCAGCAAGGCGGCGTCGGACCATCTGGTGCGCGCCTGGTTTCGCACCTACGGCCTGCCGACGGTTATCACCAACTGTTCGAACAATTACGGCCCGTTCCATTTTCCGGAAAAATTGATTCCGCTGATGATCCTCAACGCGCTGGAGGGCAAACCGCTGCCGGTTTACGGCGATGGTGCGCAGATCCGCGACTGGCTTTATGTCGAGGACCACGCCCGCGCGCTGTACCTCGTCGCGACGACAGCGGTACCCGGCACCACGTACAACATTGGCGGCCACAACGAACAGCGCAACCTCGACGTCGTGCAGCAGCTGTGCGACCTGCTCGAAGAGCTGGCACCGCAGAAACCAGCCGGCCTCGCGCGCTATCGCGACCTGATCACGTTCGTGCAGGACCGCCCCGGTCACGACCAGCGTTACGCGATCGACGCCAGCAAGATCCAGCGCGAACTGGGCTGGAGCCCGCAGGAAACCTTTGCCACCGGACTGCGCAAGACCGTCGCGTGGTATCTGGACAATCCGGTCTGGTGGCAGAACGTGCGGTCCGGCACCTATCAACTATCTGCGGACTCCGATCGGGAGTTGGGCGAACGCCCCGGCAGCCTCGCCAAACCCCAAGACAACCCCAACGACCACACAGGGAACTGAATCGATGAAGGGCATTATTCTCGCGGGCGGCAGCGGTACCCGGTTGTACCCGGTGACACGAGCGATCTCCAAACAGCTGACACCGGTCTACGACAAACCGATGATCTACTATCCGCTGTCGGTGCTGATGCTGGCCGGCATCCGCGACATCCTGGTGATCTCCACGCCCACCGATCTGCCGCAGTTCGAACGCCTGCTCGGCGACGGCAGCCAGTTCGGTCTGCGCATGAATTACCGCGAGCAGCCGTCGCCGGATGGCCTCGCCCAGGCCTTCATCATCGGCGAGGAGTTCATCGACGACGACAATGTCTGCCTGGTGCTGGGCGACAATATTTTCTACGGGGAACACTTTTCGCAGAAACTGGAGCGCGCGGTCACGGCCCCCTCCGGGGCGACGGTATTCGGCTACTGGGTCAGCGATCCCGAACGTTTTGGCGTGGTCGAATTCGATGCCGACAACAATGCGGTCTCGATCGAGGAAAAACCCGCGCAGCCGAAATCCAGTTACGCCGTCACCGGGCTGTATTTTTACGACAACGCTGTCGTCGAGATCGCCAAATCGATCAAACCCTCGGCGCGCGGCGAACTCGAAATCACCTCGATTAACAACGCCTATCTGGAGCGCGGCGATCTACGCGTCGAAAAACTCGGGCGCGGTTTTGCCTGGCTCGACACCGGTACCCACGACAGCCTGCTGGAGGCCAGCCAGTTCGTGCAGACCATCGAAAAACGCCAGGGCCTGAAAGTCGCGTGCCTGGAGGAGATCGCCTATCACCAGGGCTGGATCGACCGCGACACGCTGCTCGCACAGGCGAAATGGCTGGGCAAAACCCAGTACGGCGAATACCTGCGCAAGATCGCCGATCTCGACAACTGAGCACATGAAGGGAATTTGACCGCAATGAATGTGATTACCACCGACCTGCCCGGCGTACTGATTCTCGAACCGAAAGTGTTCGGCGACAGCCGCGGCTTTTTCTTTGAAAGTTTTCAGCAACAGCGTTATCGCGATATCGGTATCGAGCTGGATTTCGTCCAGGACAACCACTCGCGCTCGGCGCAGGGTGTGCTGCGCGGACTGCATTTCCAGATCAAAAAACCGCAGGGCAAGCTGGTGCGTGTCAGCCGCGGCGAAGTGCTGGATGTCGCCGCCGATGTGAACCCCGCATCGCCGACATTCGGTCGACACGTCGCCGTCTTGCTCAGCGAAGACAACCACCGCCAGCTGTGGGTACCGCCCGGTTACGCGCACGGCTTCGTGGTACTGAGCGAATCCGCCGACTTCCAGTACAAATGCACCGATTACTACGACCCCAGCGATGAGGGCGGCATCATCTGGAACGATCCGACTTTCGCGATCGACTGGCGTATTCCCGCACCGTTGTTATCCGCCAAGGACCAGCAACACCCGACACTGCGTGAACACGCCGATCGCCTGCGCGACAGGAAATAATCCATGAAGATTTTGGTAGCGGGGGCCGCCGGGCAAGTCGGCCGCGAGCTGGTGGAAATGGCGGTGGCGCAGGGCCTGACGGTCTGCGGATATGACTCCAAAACACTGGATATCACTGACCAGGCAGCTGTCGCCGCAATCATTGCTGCTGATAGCCCCGACTGTGTCATCAACGCCGCGGCCTACACCGCGGTCGATCGCGCCGAAACCGATTCTGCGCGCGCTTACCAGGTCAATCGCGATGGCGTCGCCCATCTCGCGCGGGCCTGTCGCGACGCCGATATCCCGCTGCTGCATATTTCCACGGATTATGTTTTCGACGGCGAGCAGGCCACGCCCTACAGCGAAGACGATCAGCCGAATCCCACGTCGGTTTACGGCGCGTCGAAACTGGCGGGCGAGGAGATATTGGCAGCCACCTGGCACAAACACGTGGTCTTGCGCGTGAGCTGGGTGTTCGGTCGTCACGGCAACAATTTCGTCAAAACGATGCTGCGTGTTGGCCGTGAGCGCGATGAATTGAATGTGGTGGACGATCAATTCGGTGCACCCACCGGCGCCGCCGCCATCGCCCGCGTGTTGCTGGCGATCGCCAGGCACCCACAACTCGGCACCGATCAGCTCGCCTGGGGCGTGCGCCATTTCGCCAGCGAGCCCGGCCTGACCTGGTTTGCATTTGCCAATCGTATTTTTGCGCAGGCCACGGCGAAGGGATTGCTGACTCGCGCGCCAAGGGTTAATCCGATCACTTCGGCGGCCTATCCGACCCCGGTAAAACGTCCCGCCAACTCCAAACTCATCACCAGCAAAAACTGGCCCGGCGACATACCGGCAGTTTGCGATTGGCCGCTGGAGCTGGATACGGTCCTTGCATCGAGTTGATCGGCCGGGCGCCGCGGTCGACTCAGGCTCCTGATTCCTTGGGCGCAAAGACATACACATTGTCGCTATCGCTCGGGATTGCAGCGATCGGCAGTTGCCGCTGGGCCCACAGCGCATCGCCGATGTTTCCCGGTATCACATAGTCCTTTACGCCCTCAGCGAGCAGGCGCTGGATCGCCTTGCAGTCGTCCGTGACACAGGCGCGGCGTAGACGGAACAGCAACTCGTTAAGGCGATCCTCCGGTAACCACTCCTCGTCGGCGCGCAAAATCTTGGGGTGCCTGGTGCCGGTGACCTGATCGCCGAGCAGCAGCTCTTCATACAATTTTTCACCTGGCCGCAACCCGACGAACTCAATCTCGATTTCGCCGTCCGGGTTTTCGGCGTCCCGAATGGTATAGCCGAGCAGGCGAATCATGCGGCGGGCGAGATCGACTATGCGCACTGACTCGCCCATAT
>JBEVMI010000438.1:0-3220 GCA_040508685.1 Spongiibacteraceae bacterium | reverse complement strand
CCCAGCGTCGGTGCCGAACGTTCGAGCTTTGCCGGCATATCCGGGAAATTCCACAACACGCCGACCTGTTCGAAGCGTCCGTAAACCGGGTGCGAATAACGGGCCACCAATCCCAGACGTTGATAGTCCGCATCGTCGAGAAAATTGCTGTCGTTGGTCGTCACGCGGGCGCCGTGGGCGCCGCTGTTGGCGATACGTTGCAGTGCCGCGGCGACGACAAGCCGACTGAAACCCTGCTCCAGCGCAACAACCGAATCCGCAGCAAAATCCCGCAACAAATTGGTGTAGGCATCAGCGCTGGCGACCAGCGACACCCAACCGTCGGCACAGTGATAAATGCGCTGCTGTGGAGAAATGCCTGTCTGGTTTTTATCGAGGCGCGCGAACGGCAGCACTTCGCCAGTGGCGCGCGCCATGGTTTCGGCCATTGCCAGCGCGCTGGCTCCGAGCAGCGATGCCCGCACGAACTGACCCTCGCCGGTGCGGTCGCGGTGATAGACCGCGAGCATCGTGGCGAGCAGCGATGACAGTGCGCAGATATGATCGGTCATGCCGAGCCGCAGCCATTTCGGCGGATTGTCTTCGCCGGCACACAACACTTCCCAGCCGGCCGCGGATTGCATCATCTGATCGAAGCCGGGCCAGTTGCGACGCGGACCTATCGGGCCGTACGCACTGACATGGCAATAAATAATTCCGGGATTGATTGCGCGCAGATTTTCGTAACCGAGGCCCAGTTTTTCGGCAGCAGGCATGCGCAAATTGTGGTGAACGACATCGGCCCAGCGCACCAGGCGTTCGATGACGGGTCGCGATTCGGGGTTTTTCAGATCGAGTGCAATGCAGCGTTTACCGCGCTGGGCACCGCAAAAGGCCCACTCGCCCCAGCGCATCTGATCGCCGCTGGTAGCTTCCAGTTTGATGACTGTGGCACCGAGGTCGGCCATCAACGTCGCGGCGAGAGGGCCGGCGAGAAAATTGCCGAGATCGAGTACGCGCAATCCTTCCAGCGGTTGTTTCAGATTTTTGGTTCGCGGTGGAACATCGGGAGAGCGCGGCTGCGTTCCCAGTTCGCGCAGCAGCGCTTCGGTGTCGGCACCGAGGGCGCGTGTCGGCCATTGGATTAGCGCGGGTGGCGTCACCGACAGCGGCAAACCCGGCTGCAGGGTTTTGCCCCACTGCGGATCGTCGACTTCGACGACATAACCGTTGATGCGCGCCTGCTCGTCGAAGTACAGCTGGCCGAAATCGAGCGCGGCATCGACGGCGACATCGTGTGCCCACAACTCATCGAGCCATTCGCGGCTGGTGCGTTTCGGAAAAATCAGGCGGTAGATCGGGAAACTCGGCACATTCGCCATGTAGGTTTCATTGGTGGCGCGCAATCGGGCGCAGGTTTCCGCTCCCAGTTTTTCACACTCGGCCTGAATCGTCGGACAGTGATCGGCAGAACTCATGATGTGCAGCCAGACGCCATCGGCGCAGGGCAGCAGCAGATTGATGTGATCTTTCGGCGCGGGTATCAATTGCGGTGTCGGATGTTCGGCGCGGTGCCAGTGCATCAGCATCGGTGTCAGCGCGCCCTGCAATAGGCTGGTATGCACATTGTCGACACCGCCGCCCTGGTTGCGCACATGCAGACGCGCCATGACGCCGATCGCCGCGAGATAAGCCGCGCATTGTTCGCCGAGCGGAAACCGCAAATAGATCGGGCCCTCGCGATTGCTGGCCTGCACGGTATCGAACAGGCCGCCCTGTGCCAGCACCAGCGCATCCAGCGGCGGCATATTTTCCAGCGGATGGCCTATCGGCATACCGGTGACGGCAGCCGCAATCAGATTCGGAAAATGTTGCTTGAGACTGGCATCGTCCAGTTGCAGCTGATGCGCCTGTGCCGGCGTCAGATCGTGCAGCAGCACGTCGGCGGAAGCGAGCAGCGCATCGAGTTGCGGGCGTTGGCCGGCATCGTCGATATCAAGGGCAACATTGCGTTTGCTGCGATTCAACACGGCGAAAGCCGGCTGGCTGCGTGTGGCGCTGCCGCTGCAGGATTCGATCTTGATGACGTCGGCGCCGACTTCGGCGAGCAGCTGGGTCGCCATCGCGACCGCATTGCCGCTGGAAATATCGAGAATACGAATGGCGTGTAGCAAACCCTGAGGCATGGTGGCTCCAGCGGAATCTGGTTATGTGAAGTTATTTAGACGATCGTTCAATTGTATCGGCGGCAGCCGGCGCGAACATGAAAGATGTGCAATGAAACTGGTGTATTCAGGGAGCGGTTGACGCGGACCGTTCGAAATCGGGATAACGCCCCAGCAACAACAACAGGGCGGGGCCGACGACGAAGCCGACGCCGCAAATCCACAACATCGCCTGGTAGGAACCGGTGAGATCGTAGAGCGCCCCAAACAAAAACGGTGTCAGACAGGTCGCCGCCGCGGTGACGGCGAAGAACGAACCGAAAATACGCGGGTAATCGCGCAGGCCGAAATAACGCACCACGAGGAATGATGCGAAATCATATTCGGCCCCGGCACCGATACCGACGAGCATCGCGGCGATGACCAGCAACGTGGTGTTGCTGTGTTCGATGCCAAAAATAAAACAGCCGATCGCAGGCAGGGTCAGCGTGACGAAAGCCACGCCGGGGGCCCACAGGCGATCGATCAGATAACCCGCGGCCGTGCGACCCACTACCAATGAAATGCCGACGGTGCCAAAAATGGTGGCTGCGGTAGTCGCAGATACGCCATTGTCGCGCATCAGCGGCACGGCATTCGTGATCATGCCGAGAATGCCGATCACCACTAGCGTGAGTCCGCACGACACGATCCAGAAGCGTGACGAGCGCACCGCATCCCGATAATCCACGCCGGAAAGATATGGGTGTGCCGTCGTTGCCCCGCTATTTTTGCGATCCGGTTCAAGCATTTCCGGACCACAGTCCGGCAGCCAGAAATAACTGAGCGGCAGTGCGGTGATTACAGGCAGCAGCGCAAGCACGAGAAAAGCGTTTTGCCAGCCGAAGCGTTCGGCAATGAAGCCGATAAAGGGCGTGACGATAAAGGCGCTGAGTCCGGTGCCGGACAAGGTGATAGCCAGTGCCAGTCCGCGATTTTTTTCAAACCATAAACTCGTTACCTGGGTCCATGCCACCATTTGTGTACCGGCGCCCAGTAACGGTAACGCGACGTACAACAAATATAACGACCAGATG
>JBEVMI010000407.1:0-4899 GCA_040508685.1 Spongiibacteraceae bacterium | reverse complement strand
AAACCTGATCGCGGATCTGCTCAACCGAGCCGACACCGTGGATGCAGTGATAGACCGGTGCGTCGGCGCCCTTCATATTGGAGTAAAAGCTAACCAGCGGTTTGGTTTGATCGTGATAGACCTGCAAACGTTTGCGCACGGTCTCTTCCTTGTCGTCGACACGCTGCATCAGCGTTTCGCCGGTGACGTCGTCCAGCCCTTCGCGTTTCGGCGGATTGTTGGCGACGTGATAAACCCGACCCGATGCTTCGTGAACACGGCGGCCACTCATGCGGCCGACAATTTCTTCATCGTCGACCGCGATTTCAACGACGTGATCCAGGGTGACATCGGCGGCAACCAGTGCCTCGGCCTGCGGAATCGTGCGTGGAAAACCGTCGAATAAAAACCCTTTGGCGCAATCCGGTTGGGTAATGCGCTCCTTGACCAGACCGATAATGATGTCATCGGAGACCAGTGCGCCGGAGTCCATGACCGCCTTGGCTTTAAGACCGAGTTCGGTGCCGGCCTTGACGGCGGCACGCAACATATCACCTGTGGAAATTTGCGGAATCCCGTACCGCTGCATGATGAATTGGGCCTGTGTGCCCTTGCCTGCTCCCGGTGGTCCCAACAAAATAATGCGCATAGACAGATAACTCCACGTCGACGGTGCACTTGCTGCAAATTCAAAGAACCGGCTTGAAACCGGCCCTGAAACAAACGCCACACCTTACACGCGCGCACCCCTCAGCACAAGTACGACGCCTCTAAACCACTGATACTAAAAAAGAATGCCTGCATGTAACGGCATCATTACCCGACGATCCAAAAATAATTCTACGTTAGGACTTCGCACTGACTGCCAAGCTTCTATGCTTACAACGCGCCTTCTTGTTCTCGACAGCGGGCGGCCTCCGATTCAGGGCGACAGGTGAAGTGCGACCAGTCCGTCGCAAAACAACTGTTCAGAATCGGTTAACTCACAACGGAATAGTTTCACGCCAGTTGTTTCGATGACGGAACCGTTGACAGGAACCCATGCCATGAAAGTTCGCGAATTGTTATCGATGTGGGAAAACACCGCGCGCGGCGAGTTGACGCCAGAACTGTTCAGCGTGCGCCTGCCGGTTGAAGATGCCGCGAAAATACGCGCACTCGGCGAAATGTTCCCACGGCGCACGCCCGAAGAAATCGTCACCGACCTGCTTTCCGCCGCACTGATCGAACTGGAATCAAGCCTGCCCTACCAGCGCGGCGACCGCGTGGTGGCGTTGGATGAAGAAGGTGATCCGCTGTACGAAGATGTTGGCCCGACACCGCGTTTTCTGAATCTGATCAAAAAACATTTGCTGCAATACCGACAACCGCTGAAAGGCACGCACTGACACCCGTGCGCACCCCATGAGTACTCAGCACAAGCACCGCGCAAGGACTACGCCCGATCAGTCGCACAGCCGCTCGTTACGTTTAGCCTCATCCCACAGTGCGTCCATGATGGCGAGCGAAACCTCTTCGGGGCGCTGCCCACGCGCCGCCAGCTGCGCTTCAATAAATCGAAAACGCTGCTCGAATTTGCGATTGGCCGCGCGCAATGCGGTCTCGCTGTCGACATCCACAAAACGCGCGAGATTGACGCACGCAAACAGCAGATCGCCAATTTCTTCCTGAATCGCCGCGCGATCGCCGCTGGTTATCGCTTCAACCACTTCGTCCTGCTCTTCGCGGATTTTTTCCAGAACCTGTTGCCAATTTTCCCAATCGAAACCGACCCGCGCCGCGCGTTTCTGCAATTTGGTGCTGCGCGACAACGCCGGCAAAGCCACCGGCACGTCGTCGAGCACGCCGCCCTGCTGCTTGGCCTCGCGTTCGTTTTGTTTGATTTGCTCCCAGGTGTGATGCACCTGTTCGACATCGGTCGTCACGCCGGCAACGTCGTCGTGCAAATTACCGGAGGGCCACTTGCCGGAGGGGAAAACATGCGGATGCCGGCGCAATAATTTTTCAACCAGATTGTGGACCAGCTCATCCCACTCGAAACGCTGTTGCTCGCGCCCCATCTGCGCGTAAAAAATCACCTGGAACAACACGTCGCCAAGCTCTTCGCGCACCTGTGCAAAATCGCCGCGTTCGATGGCATCGACCAGCTCGTAACACTCCTCCAGCGTATGCGGCGCGATGGTGTGGAAATCCTGCTGCAAATCCCAGGGGCAACCGCGTTCGGGATCGCGGAGGCGCGCCATCAATGCCTGCAGGTCCTCGAGCGTATAACGCGCACGCCCTGCATTGTCTTCCCGACTCATGCGCCCTCCCCCTCACGCACGCGTGTCGCCGAAATCACGTTGGGCAGACCGTTCAGGCGCACCAGCAATTCGGAAAGCACGTTGAGCCCGGTGATTTCCAGCGTCAGCCGCATCGTCGCCGTATTATTTTCGATATCCGACAGCGTATTCATCGCCAGCACGTTGGCGCGCTCCGCGGCTAACAGTTGCGTGATGTCGCGCAACAGGCCCTGGCGGTCATAGGCGAGGATCGATACATCAACGGGATAAGTGGCCTGCTCGGCGTCACCCCAGGCGACTTCGATAATGCGTTCGGGTTCCGCATATTGCAGCTGCAGGACTTTCTGGCAATCCTGCCGATGCACGCTGACGCCGCGGCCGATGGTGATGTAACCGATGATGGCGTCGCCGGGCAGCGGTTTGCAGCAACCAGCCATGTGAGTGAGCAAATTGCCGACACCGCGAATCTGCACCGCGTCGCGCGCTTCCTTCGGCATCGGTTTGATGCGCGGCGTAAACGTCGCCAGCTCGGATCTGGTATCGAGACCGAGCAGACTTTGCGCAGCATTCAACACCTGCGCTGCGCTGGTGTCGCCGGAACCGACCGCGGCGTACATATCTTCCACGGTGTGAAAACGCAGACGCTCCGCTACCGATTTGTAATCGAGACTGGTCAGCGCAAGCCGCTTGAATTCTTTTTCGATCAGGTTGCGACCGGCGGCAATATTGTCTTCGCGCGCCTGTTGCCGGAACCACGTCTGCACCTTGGCACGTGCCCGCGGACTTTTCAGATAACCCAGGTTCGGCTGCATCCAGTCGCGGCGCGGCGCATCTTCTTTCGCGGTGAGAATTTCGACGCGCTCACCCGTCTGCAGCACATACGTCAGCGGCACGATACGGCCATTGACCTTGGCCCCGCGGCAGCGATGCCCGACTTCGGTGTGGATGTGATATGCAAAATCGAGCGGCGTCGATCCCTGCGCGAGATTGACGACATGCCCATCCGGCGTGAATACGTACACGCGATCCTGCGCGATGCTGAACTGCTCCTGCACATCGCCTTCCGCGCCGGTCTCTTCGTGCCATTCGAGTACCTGCCGCAGCCACGCGATTTTTTCCTCGTAGCTGTTGGCCGCCTTGGCTTTACTGTCCGCACCCTTGTAGAGCCAGTGCGCGCAAACGCCAAACTCGGCTTCCTCGTGCATTTGCCTGGTGCGAATTTGCACTTCCAGCACTTTGCCGCCGGGACCAATCACGGCGGTGTGCAACGAGCGATAACCGTTGTCTTTCGGGTTGGCGATGTAATCGTCGAATTCGTTCTGGATGTTGCGCCACAGACCGTGAATGATGCCGAGTGCGGCGTAACAGTCTTTGACTTCGGGCACCAGGATGCGCACCGCGCGGATGTCATACACCTGCGAGAAGCCGATGCCCTTGCGCTGCATTTTGCGCCAGATGCTGTAGATGTGTTTTGCGCGCCCGGAAATTTCCGGATGAATGCCGACCTTCTCCAGGGCCGCGCGCGATTCGACCATCACCTGTTCGATATAACTCTGGCGATCGAGGCGTTTTTCATCGAGCAGCTTGGCGATTTTTTTATACGCATCGGGCTGCAGATAACGGAATGAAAGATCTTCGAGTTCCCATTTGATATGGCCGATGCCGAGCCGGTGCGCGAGCGGTGCATAGATATCGGCGACTTCGCGCGCGACCAGCGGACGCCGTTCCGGATTGTCTTTTACCGCGCGGATTGCACACGTCCGCTCCGCCAGCTTGATCAGCGCGACACGCACATCGTCGACCAGCGCCACCAGCATCTTGCGCACGGTTTCGCTTTGATCTTCGATCTGTCCCAGCACCGGGCCGCGATCGCCGCTGACACGGCTGATCGCCGCCATGCGCAACACGCCCTCGACCAGCTTGGCGATCGGTTTGCCAAATTGATCGGCGACCAGATCGAGCGAGAGTTTGCCCTCGCGCACTACGCGATAAAGAATCGCGGCGACGAGGCCGTCCTGATCCAGATGCAAATCGGCGAGGATTTCGGCCATTTCCAGGCCGGTGCGCAGCGCCGAGCTGGTTTCGCTCCAGGCCAGCGAACGGTCCGAGCGATTCCGCTCTTCGGCGGCGCGGGCAACGCCACAGGCGCGCAACAACGTGCCGCGGCTGACACCGGACTGCACCGGCAACCGCTGCACCCAGCGTTCAAGATCAATACTGCCGTCGGCCTTCTCGGGATGTTCTTCGCGAACCTTGACCATGTGAGTCCAAAATTTTATTAACCGAACACGCCGGTAGAGAGATAACGATCGCCGCGGTCGCAGATAATGGCGACGATCACCGCATTTTCCATATCGCGACTCAACTGCAATGCACCGGCGACAGCACCGCCCGATGACACCCCGCAAAAAATTCCCTCGCGCGCGGCGAGTGCACGCATGCACTGCTCGGCGGTGTGCTGGTCCATATCGATCACACGATCGACACGCGGGCGCTCGAAAATTTTCGGCAGGTACGCCTCGGGCCAGCGGCGGATGCCGGGAATCGCAGAACCGTCTGTAGGCTGCAGCCCGACGATCTCGATCGCCGGATTTTTTTCCTTCAGATAACGCGACACACCCATGATGGTGCCCGTAGT
>JBEVMI010000346.1:0-7257 GCA_040508685.1 Spongiibacteraceae bacterium | reverse complement strand
CCAGCGCGACGGCAATATTGCGCAGCCAGCGCTGGTAGCCGATGCGCCGGATGGCCGAACCTTCGGTGCGTGTCAAAAACTCTGCTTCGCTCCACGCAAATAATTCGACCAGATCGCTGTCGGCCAACCGGTGGCGCGGCTGAAAATCTTTTTCTGTGGTCACGCGGGCAAATTTATTCCACGGACATACCAATTGGCAGTCGTCGCAGCCGTAAATGCGATTGCCTATCTGCGGTCGCAGCTCGACCGGAATGCTGCCTTTCAATTCGATCGTCAGATATGAAATGCATTTGCGTGCATCGACCTGAAACGGCGCGACGATAGCGCCGGTCGGGCAGATATCGAGGCAGGCGTTGCAGCTGCCGCAGTGTTTGGCCGGTTCGCCACTCGCTGTAGTTTGCGGTGCGTCGAGCGGCAGCGGCAGGTCGGTAAAAATTTCGCCGAGAAAAAACCACGAGCCCGCTTTGCTGTTTATCAGCATCGTGTTTTTGCCAATCCAGCCGAGCCCGGCTTTTTCGGCGAAGGCGCGTTCGAGCACCGGCGCGCTGTCGACAAAGGCGCGGAAATGATGCGGCGCGATTTCGTCGTGAATGCGCTGCGCCAGCAATGCCAGCCGTTTGCGCAATAGCTTGTGATAGTCGCGCCCCAGTGCGTAACGCGAGACATAGGCTTTGGCGGGGTTTTGCAGAATCGCGTCGGCGTCGTCGTCGCCCGGCAAATAATCCATGCGTGCACTGATCACACGACAGGTGCCGGGCTCCAGTTGTTCCGGTTGCCAGCGTTTGGCTCCGTGCGCGGCCATATAGGCCATTTCGCCGTGAAAGTTTTTTCTAACCCAGTCCTGCAAATGTTGCGCGTGGTCGCCGGTGTGAATATCGGTAATGGCGATTTGCTGAAAGCCGAGTTCGCTGCCCCACGCGCGAATTGACGCAGCAATGGCAGCGGGATCGGGGGGCATAGAGGAAGCAGCGGGTTAGGGTGCGGACATGCGCGCGATTCTGCCAGAATGCGGCGCACAAACCGACTGCGTACTGTTTATGACGATGCCTCCCGCCCTGCCCGAATTTTTATACGACACCGCCGGTGTGCGTGCGCTGGATCGTTACGCCATCGATCGCTGCGGTATTCCCGGTGCACAGTTGATGTTGCGTGCGGGGCGCGCAGCCTTTGCGCAGTTGCTGCAACGCTGGCCCGAGCCTGCCCATATCCATGTGTTGTGCGGTACCGGCAATAACGGCGGCGATGGTTTTGTGATGGCAGCGCTGGCCCAGCAGCGGGGCTTGCCCGTGTCGGTCTGGCAAGTCGGTGCTGCGGCGCGGATTCAGGGTGATGCTTTGCTTGCCCGCGAATTTGCCGTGCGCGAAGGGGTTTCGATTCTCTCTTTTGCAGAGGAGGCATTTGCCGAGGCTGCGTCCAGCGCAGGTGTTGTCGTCGACGCATTGTTGGGCACTGGCTTGAGTGGCGAGGTGCGCGCGGAGTTTGTCGCGGCGATTGACGCCATCAATGGCTGTGGGCTGCCGGTGCTCGCCGCGGATATTCCATCCGGATTGTGCAGCGATAGCGGGCGCGTGCTGGGATGTGCGGTGCGCGCGGATCTCACCGTGAGTTTTATCGGTTTAAAGCAGGGTTTGTTTACCGGCGCCGGCCCCGAATGCTGTGGTGATGTTGTTTACACCGATCTCGGCGTCCCCGATGAGGTGTTCGCACGCGTTGCGCCGACATCCCGCTTGTTGCAGCTCGAATCCCTGCAAGGTTTGTTGCCGCCTCGCGCCCGCGCTGCGCACAAGGGCCACTTCGGTCACATGCTGGTCGTCGGCGGCGACAGCGGCATGGCCGGGGCAGCGCTGATGGCGAGTGTGGCCGCCGGTCGTGTCGGCGCCGGGCTGGTCAGCTGTGCAACGCGCGCCGAACATGTGGCGGCGCTCGTCACTCGCGCGCCGGAAGTGATGGCGCTGGGAGTGCGTTCCGGTTCCGAGCTGCAGCCGGCGTTGGCGCGTGCATCCGTGGTCGTGATCGGCCCGGGTCTCGGGCAGGCAGCCTGGGGCGAACAATTGCTGGCCGCGGTTTTGCGCTCCGACAAACCCTTGGTAATCGACGCCGATGCGCTCAATCTTCTGGCGCGGCGGTCGGCCGTGCGTGCGAACTGGATTCTGACGCCCCATCCCGGCGAGGCGGCGCGTCTGCTGGGTGTGAACAATGCGGACGTGCAGGCGGATCGATTCGCCGCAGCCAGGGCTTTGCAGCAGAAGTTCGGCGGCGCGGTGGTTTTGAAAGGCGCCGGCACGCTGGTCGCCACTGCGGCAGGTGTCGGCATCGCGCCTTATGGCAATCCTGGCATGGCGAGCGGCGGCATGGGCGATGTGCTCAGTGGTGTGCTCGGCGCCTTGCTGGCGCAGGGGCTGACTGTCGATCAGGCTGCCGCATTCGGTGTTTGCCTGCATGGCCGGGCCGGCGACCTGGCGGCGCTAGACGGTGGCGAACGCGGCCTGCTGGCGACGGATTTGCTGCCCCATCTGCGGCGGCTGGTGAATGCATGCTAACTCTACAGCTTGAGAATGAAGCAGCAACTATTCGACTGGGCGCTGCGCTGGCGGCAGCGTTCGAGGATTTGCCGGAGGGTCTGGTGGTCTACCTGCAGGGTGATCTCGGTGTCGGCAAGACGACATTGTGTCGCGGACTGTTGCAGGCGCTGGGGCACCCGGGTGCCGTGAAAAGCCCCACTTACACACTGGTCGAGTCGTACACTCCGGGTGCGCTGACGTTGCACCACTTCGACCTGTACCGCCTGCACGACCCGGAAGAGCTGGAATTCATGGGAATTCGCGATTATTTCGGTCCCGATACGGTGGCGCTCGTGGAATGGCCGCAGCGGGGTGGTGGGCATTTCCCCCCGGCCGATCTGCAGCTGGCGTTGGCGCTGGCGGGTGATGGACGCACGGCGGCGTTGACGGCGGTTTCGCCGCGCGGGCAGGAGCTGGTCGAGCGGTTAAAAACTGCTCTAAAATACTAGCCGTATCAGCGGTCTATGGATTAATCTTAATCCTATGCTCAAACGACTCAACACAATTGCGATTACCTCTATTTTTTTGGCCGGGTGCCTGACCCTCGCCAGTACGCTTGCTGTGGCCGCCGAAAAACTGCGCAGTGCCCAGATCAGCGCCGATCCGCAAAGCACCCGGCTGGTGCTGGACCTCAGCGGCAAAGTCCGTTTTACCACCCAGACCCTCAGCAATCCCGATCGTCTCGTTATCGATCTGCGCGACACGCGCAATGCCGCCAATCTCAAAGATCTGACCTTGCAGGAAACCGCGGTCCAGAATATTCGCAGCGGTATTCGCAACGGCAATGACCTGCGTCTGGTGCTGGATCTCGCCGCGCCTGCGACCGCCAAGGCCAGGCTGGATAGCGGCAATCGGCTGGTCGTCGAACTGCGTGAGCGCGGTCCGCGCAAAACCGCCGCCGTGCGCTCCGAGGCTATTTCCAATGCAACTGCCGCCTCCGCCGCGGTACCCCGGCCGATAAAGGGTGACAGCGAAGGTCGACGCGATATCGTGATTACGATCGACGCCGGCCACGGCGGTCACGATGCCGGTGCGGTCGGTCCGGGGCGCGCCACCGAAAAAGTGGTGACGCTGGCGATCGCCCGCGAACTTGCCGCGCTGCTGGAGCGTGAGCGCGGCTACAAGCCGGTGCTGACCCGTTCGAAAGATAAATTCATCCCGCTGAAAACCCGTGCCGAGATTGCGCGCAAAGCCCAGGCCGACCTGTTCGTATCGATCCACGCCGACGCTTTTACCAGCCCTGACGCACGCGGCGGTTCAGTGTTTGCGTTGTCGGATCGCGGCGCCACCAGCACGATGGCCGCTTTCCTAGCCGCAGAAGCCAATAAATCTGACCAGATCGGCGGGGTTTCCACGGCGGGCAAGGACGACGACCTGGTCAAGGTGCTGGCCGACTTGTCGATGACGTCGAGCATGGATGCCAGCATGAGTATCGGCGGCAAGATCCTCAGCGCGATGGGCAATATCGGCCGCCTGCACAGCCGGCGCGTCGAGCAGGCCGGTTTCATGGTGTTGAAGTCGCCGGATACGCCGTCGATCCTGGTTGAAACCGGCTTTATCTCAAATCCGGGCGAGGCGCGCTTATTAACTTCGCGCGATTATCAGCGGCGGATGGCTAACGCGATTTTCAACGGCATCCATGGTCATTTCAGCCGGAATCCCCCGCCCAATACCTATCTCGCCTGGGTCAAACGCAATCGTTCGTCGCAACAGGCCCTGGCCGATGCCGACGAGTCCATCGGCCGCCCCTAGTTCACGCCGCCTGACTGAGTCGCCGGCAGCCGTTATCATGCGGTTCTCCTTCATCGTCGAAACATTTCCATGCCCCGCATTCAATTGCTCAGCCCCCGTCTGGCTAACCAGATCGCCGCCGGCGAAGTGGTCGAACGCCCTGCATCCGTGATCAAGGAGCTGCTGGAAAACAGCCTGGATGCGGGCAGTACGCGCGTCGAAATCGATATCGAAGAAGGCGGCGTGCGTCTGATGCGAGTGCGCGATGACGGTGTCGGGATCGAGCACGACGACCTGCCGTTGGCGCTGGCGCGACATGCCACCAGCAAGATTGTCGAGCTGGAAGACCTGGAACAGGTACAAAGTCTCGGCTTTCGCGGGGAGGCACTGGCGTCGATCAGCTCGGTGTCGCGGCTGGCGGTGACATCCAATGCCAGCGAGGACGCTGGTCGCGGTTGGTGCGCGCGCGGCGAAGGTCGCGATATGGCGGTCAGTGTCGAGCCGGCGCCGCACCCGCGCGGCACCACCGTCGAGGTGCGCGATCTGTTCTTCAATACGCCGGCGCGCCGCAAATTCATGCGCGCCGAAAAAACCGAGTTCGGCCATATCGAGGATATGGTGCAGCGCTTGTCGCTGAGCCGTTTTGAAGTAGGCTTTCAGCTGCGGCATAACGGTCGCGTCGTGCACGGCGTGCGTGCGTGCACCACCGATCTGGAGCGCGAGCGGCGGGTGTCGGCGGTATGCGGTCCCGAATTTATCGAGCACGCGCTGGCGATCGATACCCGCGCCGGCGATCTGCGACTGTGGGGTTGGGTGGCGTTGCCGACGTTCTCGCGCAGCCAGTCCGACATGCAGCATTTTTATGTCAACGGCCGCGCCATTCGCGACAAGCTGGTCGGCCACGCGATCCGGCAGGCCTATCAGGATGTGCTGTTTCACGGCCGTCATCCCGCTTTTGTGCTGTATCTCGAAGTCGATCCCGGCAATGTCGATGTCAACGTGCATCCGACCAAACACGAAGTGCGTTTTCGCGATGGTCGTACCGTGCACGATTTCCTGTTTCGCAGCCTGCATCGCGCGCTGGCGGATGTGCGGCCGCAGGATCGCGTGTCAACGTCGACCGGCTTGGTCGAAACAATGGCGGCGCCGGAGCAGTCGGCGTTGGTATTGAATGAGCAACGCTCGTCCTGGCAACCCGGTTCCAGTTATGGCGGTTCGATCGCACCGGCTGTGGTGCGGGAGCAAATTGCAGGATATCGCCAGCTGTACGGTGAAACCCCGGCACTGGCGGACAATCCGGCGGAAGCGCCACCGCTGGGTTACGCACTGGCGCAATTGGCTGGCGTTTATATCCTCGCCGAAAATGCGCAGGGTCTGATTGTGGTTGACATGCACGCGGCGCATGAGCGTATTACCTACGAGCGCATGAAAGATGCGCGTGTCGGCGAAGGTATTCGTTCACAGCCGTTGTTGGTGCCGCGGTCGTTGGCGGTGAGTCAGCGCGAGGCCGATCGCGCCGAACAGCAGGTCGATGGCTTCCTGGAGCTGGGATTTCACATCGAACGTGCCGGCCCCGAAACGCTGCTGATTCGCGCGATTCCCGCGCTGTTGCGCGATGCGGAAGTCGATCAGCTGGTGCGCGATGTACTCGCTGATTTGCAGGAGCACGGCAGTTCGTCGCGCATCGAAAACCACGCGAATGAAATTCTCGGCACGATGGCTTGCCACGCCGCGGTGCGCGCCAACCGCCGGCTAACCGTGCCGGAGATGAATGCACTGCTGCGCGACATGGAGGACACCGAGCGCAGCGGCCAGTGCAACCACGGCCGACCGACCTGGGTGCAGGTGAGTCTGGCGGAGCTGGATAAACTGTTCCTGCGCGGCCGGTAGTGATGTCGAACTCCACCTTGCCGCCCGCGATCTGCCTGATGGGGCCGACCGCATCCGGAAAAACCGCGCTCGCTCTCGCTCTGAGTTGTCATTTCCCTTGCGAAATTATCAGTGTCGATTCGGCGCTGATATATCGCGGCATGGATATCGGCACCGCCAAACCTACGCTGGCAGAACGCGCGCAGGTGCCGCATCACCTGATCGATATTCGCGATCCCTCGGAAGTGTATTCGGCGGCGGAATTTCGCGCCGATGCCCTGCGGCTCATGGATGAAATAACGAGCCGCGGCCGTATACCGCTGTTAGTGGGCGGCACCCTGTTGTATTTCAAAGTGCTCAAAGACGGATTGGCGTCAATGCCGGCCGCCAATGCCGATGTTCGCAGCCAGATTGAAGTCGACGCGCGTATTCGTGGTTGGCCGGCGCTGCATGCCGAATTGGCCGCGATCGATCCGCAATCGGCGGCGCGCATCCACCCGCAGCATTCGCAACGTATTCAGCGTGCGCTGGAGGTATATCGGGTGAGTGGTGAATCGATGAGCGTGTTGCATGCTCGTCAGAGTGCCGTCGAACCGAGCCATCGACTGATTGAGCTGGCGGTGGCGCCGCTGGATCGCGCCGTGTTGCACCAGCGTATCGCAGCGCGATTCGCGCGCATGCTGCAGGACGGATTTCTCGATGAGGTTCGAGCGCTGCGTGATCGGGGTGATCTGCACGTAGATCTGCCATCGATTCGCGCCGTCGGTTACCGGCAGGCCTGGGATTATTTAAACGACGTGATCGATTTCGAGACGCTGCGGGAGCGTGGTGTGATTGCGACCCGGCAGTTGGCAAAACGCCAGTTCACCTGGCTACGGGGGTGGGCGGATTTACGCTGGTTTTGGACCGATATCGAGCAGCGTGCGATTAATGAAAATACCGCCACAGAAGATTTGTTAGAGACCGTCTTGAAATATGTAGAGCCGACCCTCACTTGACAGGTATGCTGGTTTATACTCGATTTTCGCCCGGCCTTAGAACCGGACGTTAATGTCACGGTCTGAAGACGTGAATACCGCCGGGAGGCGGCAGGGGA
>JBEVMI010000328.1:0-7539 GCA_040508685.1 Spongiibacteraceae bacterium | reverse complement strand
GGCAAAGTCGTTGCGCGCTACGGTCCGCTCACTTTGCCAAGCCGTCTGCGCGGGCCAATCGAAAAACTGCTCGATCGAACCGCATATCAGTCCAGTGAGAGTGTGGGCTGATGGCGCGTGTGCAAACGATCATCGATCGACTAATCCCACCCGAGCTGCTGCAGTTACAACAGCTCGATCTACTGTTCCGCGCACGCGCCCTGGTCGGTGGGGTATTGCTGATCGGGGCCATTGCCTTATCGATGCTGGTCCTGGTGGTGTGGCAAGTTGGCGACGACCGCACTTTTCTGACGATGATGCTGCTGACCGTGGCGCTGGCGTTGCTCACCGGCGCCGTTTCGCTGTTCTTATTTCGTTATTACGCGACCTTCGCCCTGTCCACGCATCTGTTCACGACGATGCATACCGCCGTCCAGCTGTGGATCATTCTGGCAACCGGCGGTGTCCGTGAGTCACCGATGGTATCCATTCTGGCGCTGCAACCGATCCTCGCGTTCATGATGGCGGGGCGCTGGAGCGGTCTCATCTGGACGCTGATCGTGATCGGCCTCGGTATTCTGCTCAGCCCAGTCGACAGCACGCTGCTGGTGCCACAACTCACCGGTGCGACCCGCGAATTTCTGCGGCAGACCATCTGGATACTGCTGTGCGCGGCGTTTTTTGGGTGTTTCTGGTATTTCGATCTGATCAATCGCCACCTCGCCGCCAATATCGGCCGCGAACGCGACGTCGCCCAATTTGCCGCGGCGCACGATCCATTGACCGATTTGCTCAATCGCACCGCTTTTACACAACGCCTGGAGACCGCGGTGCGGCGCGCCCAATTCAGCGCGCAGCCGCTGGCGTTGGTTTATGTCGACCTCGATGAATTCAAGGCGATCAACGACGGCCTCGGCCATCACGCCGGCGACCAGCTGCTGACGACCCTGGCGCAGCGTCTGCGGCGAATCGTGCGCAACAGCGACAGCGTCGCGCGGCTCGGTGGCGACGAGTTTGGAATCCTGCTGGAAGGTGTGACGCGTGCGGCGCTGGAGCGGTTGCTGCCCACCATGCTGGAAGCGATGGCACAGCCGGTGATTTACGAAAACCGCGAGATGCGTGTTTCCGCCAGCATCGGCGCAGCACTCTTGCCGAGTGATGCCGGTGACGCGGAATTACTGTCGCGTTGCGCCGACCACGCCATGTATGGCGCCAAGTTGGGTGGCCGCAATCAATTTGCCTTTTTCAGCGATATTCCACACTAACGTTTTAACGCAGGCGCGGCCGGTGTCGGCAACACAGCCTCAATCGTTAAGGCAGGCGGGATCAAAGCGATACAACTCGTCGAGCCAGTCCGCCACTTCCCATGCCGCCGGATTGCTCAGGCGGCGATAGTCCGCAGCGATACGCGCGCGTTCATCCGCAGCGATGCCATCGAGTCCCGCGACCTGGAACTGCTCGGCGTCGCGCGCCAGTAAATGCGCCAGCTCACGATCGTCCATTGCCCGCAATTGTTGCGGCCAGCAGGTGGCACCATCGTAGGCATCGCCCTGCTTATAACTCGCGGCCAGACTTGCCAGTGGCAATTGCGACAACAACGGCTGATTCATCGGATTGGCAAAATGTCCCGCGCACCATTGCGATAATTGTGCGGGCCGATTGCGCACCGGCAGCAAATTCAGAAACCGGCTGCTCTTGCGCCCGTCGTTGACCGGGTAGTTATCCCACAGCGTCGGCTTGCGTTGAATCCGCGTCGCTATCGCATCGATATCGGCCTGTGTAAAACCCGGTGCGAGCACGTGTGATCCGGTCCAGAAAATATCGACGGCGGGATCGAGCACAACGCCGAGATCTTCGAGATAACGCGACGGCATCGGCCCGAATAACTCTTCCAACACGGGATCGAAACTGTAATAGGTCGGGCACATCGCCACGCGCTTGACCGTTGCGATGGACATCAGATCGGCAACGATGGCAGCCTGCCGCTGCGCCAGTTGCGCAAAACTGCCGGGCATGTCGTCGAACAGAATGCACAGCCAGTCGGGGTCGAGCTGATTCAGCTGCGTGAATTTTTGTCGCAGCGCCGCGCGATCGGTCGCGCCGTATTCGCTCTGCAATCCCCAGGGACTGAAACCGATACCGAAGGCAACCCCGCGCTGACGGCTGTGTTCGCGCAACGCCAGCAGCGCATCGAATTCAAGCGCCGCATGCGGTTCACGCCAGGCGCGCCGCAGTGCGGTATCGGCTTTAGGTGCGTAGACATACGCATCGAACTTTTCGACGGCGAGAAAATCGATCATCGCGCGGCGTTGCGGCCACGGCCACGCGCGTCCGTAAAAACCTTCGATCACACCGCGCGTAAACATGGATCATCCGCGCACGTAACGCGACGGTACAAACGGACCGCGCTGCAGGCTGAGCGGAATCGACTTGCCACGCACCAACGCGAACAGCGGGCCGCTCAATGCGTCGGTTTGCACATAACCCATTGCCACCGGCGCCGCTACGCTCGGACCAAAACCGCCGCTGGTGACACGACCGACGATCGCATCCTCTTCGTTGATGATTTCCGCACCCTCACGCACCGGCTGCCGCCCTTCCGGACGCAGCAGCACGCGCTGGCTGGCGATGCCCTCAGCGAGCTGACGTTCGATCGCAGCGGCGCCCGGATAACCACCGGCTCGCGCACCGCCCGGCCGCCGTACTTTTGAAATCGACCACAGCAGGCTGGCTTCGATCGGCGAGGTCTGGGTATCGATATCGTGGCCGTACAAACACAGGCCCGCTTCCAGGCGCAGCGAATCGCGCGCGCCAAGTCCGATGGCTTTCACCTCGGGCAATGCCAGCAGTGCACGTGCCAGCGCGTCGGCGTGTTCCGCCGCGACCGAAATTTCGTAGCCGTCTTCACCGGTGTAGCCGGAACACGATACCCAGCACGGATAACCGGCAATGTCGACGGCCCCGGTTTGCATGAAGGTGAGCTTGGCGACGGCTGGCGCCAGCCGCGTCAGCGCGGCACGCGCCTGCGGCCCCTGCAGCGCCAGCAATGCGTGATCCGGCAACGGCTCGACGCGCACACTCGCCGGCAGGTTATTTTGCAGATGCGCGATATCGGCGTGTTTACAGGCGGCGTTGACCACCAGCAACCAATGATCGCCGGCGTTGGTCACCATCAGATCGTCGAGGATGCCGCCCTGCGCATTCGTGAACAGCGCATAACGCTGCTGCAACAACGGCAGGTCGATTACGTCGATCGGCACCAGCTTTTCCAGTTCGGCGGCGGCATTGGCGCCATGCAGCCGCACCTGCCCCATATGCGACACATCGAACAAGCCGGCGGCCGCACGCGTGTGCTGATGTTCCTTGAGGATGCCGTCGGCGTATTGCACGGGCATGGAATAACCGGCGAACGGCACCATGCGCGCGCCGAGTTCGAGATGGAGCCGGTGCAGCGGCGTGGTCAATAACGGTTGGTCGGTGGAAAGCTGATCGCTCGACATGGCGGCCTCTGTCGGTTTGTTCTAACGATTTTTCTGGCAAGAGTTGCGGCGGGTTTTCAACAACGCGGCATGGTACACAAACGCCTGCGCCAAGACTCCCTGTCATTGAAAAGACTCTTCGCCGCGGCATGGCGGTGACGTTTCGGTGCGCAGTCAGGCGTCGCGCATGCGATTTTTGGTGACCGTCGTGGCCGCTGCCGCCCACGGTTCGTCAGGCCAGAAATGTTTCGGGTAGCGGCCTTTCAACTCCTTGCGCACTTCGCTGTAACTGCTGCGCCAGAAGCCGGGCAAATCCTGCGTCAACTGTACCGGACGATGCGCTGGCGACAGCAACTCGATCAGCAGTGGCTGGCGGCCATCGGCGATGCTCGGGTGCTGATTCAATCCGTAAAACTCTTGCACGCGCGCTGCCAGCCGCGGCGCCACTTCGGCCGAATAGTCAATCGCGTGCGTATGCCCCGACGGTAGCAGGAACCGGGCCGGCGCCAGCTGATCGAGTCGCTGGCGCTGGCCGTAATCCAACAGCGCCTGCAGTGCGCCGAGCCAATCTACCGCGCGCAGTTCGGACAGGCGGCGCACGCCGGCCACATAGGGGAGGAACCACTGCTCCGCGCTGGCGAGCAACGCGGCCTCCGAAAAATCCGCCCAGCCGTCGGCGTCGCCCCGGTAAATACTCGACCAGCGCGCACGCGCCAGCCACGCCATCGCGGCGTCGGCCAATTGCAGCCAGTCGAGACCGCGTTCGCGCAACAGCGTCAGCCAGAAAACCTGCGCCTGCGTTTCGTCGACGGCAGTCGCGCGTTCGTCGATAACAATGGCGCCTATACGGCGCCTCCGGCGCGCAAAAATACCGCCGCGCGCTTCATCCCAATACACCTCATCGCCGGCTTCGACGCGACCGGCGATCAGCGCCTCGGCACTCGCCGCACTCAACGCCAGCGCGAGGCGGACGCGAGCGCCCTGGCGTGCGCCGTCGTGTTCGGCCACGATCAGCCACGGCGACTGGCGCAGGGCATCGTGCAAGTCGAGCTGTATTTCAAAACCGTCGACGGTGAGATAACGCGCCGAACCCGGCTCGCGCTGGCGGGCGAGACGATCGGGAAACGCGGCATAGAGCAGCGCATCCAGTCCGATCGAGGCTGAAGCGACTTTTTTATCCCCACTGTTGCCATCACTACGACGCGACAACTGAGCGGCGAGTTGACGAATACGTTGCACGACACCGTGCCGCACGGGCGCGGCCGGATTGCGCGACTGCAGGAGCTGCAAACGCCAGTCGAGGTCGGCGGACGCGGCCCGGCCGGCATCGGCGCGGACGAAATCACCTTCGGACAGTAACGCCGCCAGCAGCGCCGACTGTTCTGTCGCGCCTGCAGCCTGTCCCAATTGCAACAAATGCCCCAACCGCGGATGCACCCCCAAACCGGCGAGCTGCCGGCCACTGGCGGTGATGCGGCCGTGGTTATCCAGCGCATCCAGCTCGACCAGCAGCGTTTGCGCGTCGCGCAGCCGTTGCGCGGGCGGCACCTCCGGCAGCAACTCGATGCCGCCGCCCCACAGCGCCAGCTCCAATGCCAGCGGCGCGAGATCGACATGGTGAATTTCCGCAACATCGTGCTCGGCTAGGCGGCCTTGCTGCTCGCGGCTCCATAACCGCACGCAGCGGCCGGGACCGAGACGACCCGCGCGGCCACTGCGCTGGGTCGCCGATGCGCGCGAAATCCAGCCGGTCTGCAAGCGGTCCATGCCGCGCGCCGGGTCGTAACTTGCGCGCCGCACCTCGCCGCTGTCGATAACGACGTCGACACCCTCGATAGTCAGGCTGGTCTCGGCAATATTCGTCGCCAGCACCACCGCCGCCCGACCCGGCGCGGGCAACAGCAGCGCCTGTTGCTGTTGCTCCGCCGCAACCTGCGAATGCAGCGTAAACACCTCGACATTGGCGGGGATCGACAGGCGTTCGGACAGCCGCGCGATTGCACTCCAGCCCGGCAGGAATACCAGTACCTTGCGCGCACCTTCGGCGATGGCCTGCGTTATTTCGCGGGCGGCATGGTCGAGTCCGCCAGAGCGGTCACTGGCGGAGTTGGGTGTAGGCGAATAACGAATCTTGACCGGGAAACTGCGACCCTCGGCGCGTACCACCGGCGCATCGAGCCAGCCGGCGATGGTGGCAGCCGGCAGCGTCGCCGACATCACGATAATCTGCAGGGGCATGCCTGCTTCGCGCCAGACGCCCTGCGTCTCCAGCGCAAACGCCAACCCCAGATCGGCCTGCCAGCTGCGCTCATGGTATTCGTCGAACAATACCCAGCCGACGCCCGCCAGAGTCGGATCGCCCTGAATTTGGCGCAGGAAAATACCTTCGGTGACGACTTCGACAATCGTTGCCGCAGACACCTTGCGATCGAAGCGTGTGCGCAGCCCCACTCGCTCACCGAGCGACTCACCGAGTTGGCGCGCGAGATAACCGGCCACACTGGCCGCCGCCAGCCGCCGCGGTTGAATCAACACGACACGGCGAGTCGGAGTGGCATTCCGCTCCAGCAACCACAGTGGCAAAAACGTGCTTTTGCCAGCACCCGGCGGCGCCTCCAGCACGACGCGATCGCCCGTCGCCAAAGCTTCCGCCAACACCGGCAATACCTGCAGAATCGGCAGCTCGCTCACACCCATTGATCCGGCTTCGAATTAGACCTTACGTTCGACAAAAATATATCCAATAAGAACATGGAAAAAATATCGCAAAACAGTTTGAAAAAAGCGCAACGGATGCCAGCTAAAGCCAGCCCGCTGGACAATACTGAGTGACGTGGCCCGCAACGGCATTTAGTTGCAGACCACCTCGGAGACTCCCCATCTCCGATGTTGCACTCCTAATGGTCTTGGCCCGAAATCTCCCCGGATTTCGGGCTTTTTTCTGAGCACCGATTGTTCGTCTGCTGCTGCAGCAAGCCAGGCTATCCAGGCACGAACGATTATCCGCGACCTATTTATCCTAAAGCTCGACCGGCTTACCCCGGAGAAAGAGGCGATCGAAATTGGCGCTGGTGACTTCCGCGAGTTCTTCGTAACTGATGCCCTTGAGCTGAGCGACACACTCGGCCACTTCGCGGGTGTATTTCGGTTCATTCTTTTTGCCGCGGTATGGCATTGGCGCCAGATACGGCGAATCGGTTTCGACCAGCAGACGCTCGAGTGGTACCTGTCGCACCACTTCGCGCAGCTCCCCGGCATTTTTGAAGGTGACGATTCCCGAAACCGAAATCCAATAATTCATGTCGATCGCGGCGCGGGCCATCTCCCAGCTTTCCGTAAAACAATGCAGAACGCCCCCAACATCGGCATCACCGGCTTCGCGAATCAGCGCCAGCGTATCTTCGCGGGCATCGCGGGTATGCACGATCACAGGTTTGCGCAGACGCGATGCGGCGCGCAGGTGAGCGCGGAAACTCTGTTGCTGGGCCTCGCGTTTGTCATTGCTGTAGTACCCGTCTTGTTTGTAAAAATAATCGAGACCGGTTTCGCCGATGGCGACCACTTCGGGTCTATCCGCCAGGGTGCAAAGACTGTCGATAGTTTCCAGTTCGCTGGCGATATCCAGTGGATGGATTCCCACCGATGCGTAAACACCCGGGTGCTTGCGCGCGATTTCGCAAACTGCGCCGGCGTTGTTGCGATCGATACCGATACACAACATGCGCGTCACGCCGCGTTCGTGCGCAGCCGCCAACGCGGCGCCGAGATCCCCGCCGTATGGCGTCAGATCGATGCGATCCAGATGACAGTGGGAATCGACGAGCATGCAATGTCTCTTCAAATAAACGGTGGGAACAACAGGGTGGGAACAAGGTGGTCGCGCCAAAACGCAACGACCCGGCAAGCCGGGTCGTCAGAATAACCCCTCCTGTATGGTTGGGCCTATGTGTTGTTGGGTCGATGTATTTTGGGTCTTTGTATTTTGAGTAAAAAAAGAGCACCGCGATGAGCGATGCCGGTAAACACGATTACATGGTGTGGGTCGGGCGATCGGATTCCAGCGAACCGGCCAGATAGGCCT
>JBEVMI010000327.1:0-4833 GCA_040508685.1 Spongiibacteraceae bacterium | reverse complement strand
GTATTGGCGGCGATTGTTGCGATGCCATGCACGGCGCCGTTTATGGGCGCTGCCATTGGCTACGCGTTGGCGCAACCGCCGCTGCCCTTGCTCGCCGTATTTTTGTCGCTGGGTTTGGGGCTGGCGCTGCCGTATTTACTGCTGACGTGGTGGCCATCGCTGCAACGCCGATTGCCGCGACCGGGACCATGGATGGACCGGCTGAAACAACTGCTGGCATTCCCAATGTATCTCGCCGCGGTGTGGCTGCTGTGGGTACTGGCGCAGCAGGCTGGCGCGGACGCGGTGGCACTGGCGCTGGTGGGTATTGTCGCGATTGCGTTGGCGGCGTGGGTTTACCAGAACACACGTGACGGGAAAAAAATCGCGCGGCGTATCGGCGCGGCATTCGCAGCGATTGTTTTTTTCTTTGCTCTAGCGATCGGTTATCGCGGCGCCAGCGCGACGGTGCCCGATCTCGCCGTGAACGATCATTCCTCGGTGGCGAAATCATCGATTACGCAGTGGGAAAATTATTCCGCACAAAAGCTCGCCGATTTACGAGCCGACGGCAAGCCGGTGTTCGTCAATTTCACCGCGGCGTGGTGTATCAGTTGTCTCGTCAACGAGCGGGAGGCGCTGCAGCAGCAGTCCCTCGGCGCTGCGTTTAAACAGCAGGGCATCACCTATCTGAAAGGTGACTGGACCAACCAGGACAGCGAGATCGCAAAAAAACTGGCCGAGTTCGGTCGCAGTGGGGTGCCGCTGTATTTGTTTTTTCCACGCGGCACCGGCAAGGACGCAGTGGTACTGCCGCAGATTCTGACGCCGGACATCGTGTTGTCGGCCATCGCACCCACTGCGGTGGTTGTTAATTGACGCTACCTCTCTCATTCAGACTCATCGCACAGGAGATCATCATGTCACTCACCCGTTTCTCATTTTCGCGTCGCATGAAATCAACAGCATTCGGTGTTGCACTGGCACTGTCGTCGGGGCTGGCGCTCGCCGCGGCCAACATCGGTCAGCCAGCGCCGGTTTTTGCGGGCAAGGGCGCCGACGGCAAAACCGTCAGCCTGGAATCGCTGCGCGGTAAAACCGTGGTGCTGGAGTGGACCAATGCCGATTGTCCGTTTGTTAAAAAACACTATGAAAGCGGCAATATTCCGAAACTGCAGCAACAGGCCGCGGCCGATGGCGTGACCTGGGTGCAAATCATTTCTTCGGCACCGGGCAAACAGGGTTATGTCGATGGCGCCACCGCCCGCAAGTTGAATGAATACCGCCAGGCGCAGCCAGCTGCCACCGTGCTCGATGCCGATGGTTCGATCGGCAAGGCCTATGGTGCGCAGACCACGCCGCATCTGTTTATCGTCGATAAGCAGGGCACGCTGGTTTACAAGGGCGGCATCGACAGCATCGCGTCGTCCGATCCGGTCGATATTGCGAAGGCGGACAATTACGTCACCGATGCACTCGCCGATATCTCTGCGGGGCGCAAGGTTGCGCAGGCGAATACCAAACCCTATGGCTGCTCGGTCAAATATGACTGAGAGAATTCAGCGAGATTGCAAATGAGGATAACCCCATACGCTTGGTGTAGTTTCGCCAGATGGCTGGGGTTACCGCGCATCTCGTATTGCTGGATTACACATATTTATTTTCGTTTGAAGATTATTACTGCTCCGGAATGGACAGCCTCACCGTAGATGAAGCCAGAAATTCGTCGTTCAGCAGAAAATTCAGCCGGTACTTTTCGCCGATATTACCGGGCGTGAAAGTTTCCATTAAAAAGCTTTTTGTGCCTCTGTCGCCGGAGAGTTCAACCGGCACCTCGGCCAATGCCGTGGGATTGCCTGCAGCGCCCAGGCGAGCGACGAGCGTTGTTTCAGATTGATCTTCGGCATTTGAAAAATTGCGGTAGCTGATCGTCACCATAAAAACCTTGCCGTCATTGCCCGGCACAAAACGACCCTCCATCATTGCGCCGGGCGTGATCGACACCACACGAACTTTAGGTTTCGACAGGGCGACGTTGTCGGTGTGATTTGCAGCGATCTTTGCCGCCGGCTCGAAGGGGATTGAGACACTTGTTGGCGGGGAGATCATTGGCGGTGCAGCAGCCGGCGTTGATGTGGCGGCTGTTGATGATGTCGCGGGTTCGGGTTTGGCGGCCGGCTCGGTCGCTGCCTCGCGCTGTTCATGAGTTGTTTGCGCGGCCAGATATTTATACCGAGCGGTATCTGCAATCTCGGGAAATACTTGCGCAATGATCTCAAGTGACCTGACGGCAACTGCATTGTTTCCTTCGGCAATAATGGTTTCAAGTTCGGACAGGCTTTGCTCTTCCAGTCGGTTGAGGGCGGCCAGTGCGGCGGAATCAGTCGAATCCTCGGCGAGTTTAGATCTGTAAACCTGCACGAGTTGCTCCAACAATTCAGGCCGTTTCCGCAAAGAAATATCGCCGACAGGGACAGCTATCGCCTCCGCCGGTGCAGCTATGGCGACCTGGTTTGGCGCTGCTGTCAGCGGGGCGACAGCGGGCGGGGGCGTTTTGCTTGGCAACGAATTAATTACCGGTGATGGATTCGTAGCGGGTGATGGATTATTGGTCTGCGAGGTATCTTCCGGGGCCGCTGTAATTTGCGCCACCGTCGCCAAAATCGGGTCGACAATTTTCTGCAGCGAACGATCTTGATCGGTGAACACTAAGAGCGCGCCGCCGGCGACGAGAAAAAATAAAACCAGAAAACTCACCAATCCCCAGCGGCCTGGTTGGCGGCGATCGGTGCGGGCATGGGCTTCGTGCTGACCGTATGCACGCTCCGGATTTTCTTGATGCGTCTGGTTGCCGTAGCCGGACGCGGCAGCGGCTTGCCGCTCGATGGCGGACGGCCGCGCAGTCGTAGTCGCGCTCGACGTTTCGCTAGTGCCGGAATTGGGCGGGCTCTCTGAATTGTCGGCGCTGACGCCTGCAACACTCGTGTCGGCAGTGTCTTTCGAGTCGGGGGTTTCCATGCTTACTCAAATGCCAATAGTAAAAAATTCGAGGTCATATACCGCTTTGGGCTCCGGGATCGTTGTGACTGGCCAAGTAACGACCACCCTCTGACCTTCCATGGGCCAACTCGTGCTGTGGGGACGGACATAAATCGCGTTAGCCGGCCTAAAAACGGCTGGAACCCTCCACGCAATTGTTCCTCTAGCAGCAGCTCATGCAAAACCTGTTGCTGTCGACGCAGCAACTATTTCGCATGGGGTATGCACGAAGTCGGGGTTTTTTAAATAAAACAATAAGTTGAATATTCTGGTACGTGCCCTGCAATGACGCTTGCCTTGGTTGTTTATGCGTGGAGGCAACAACATGGGCCTGCAATCTTCCTGGCACCAGTCCGATGAGCGTGAAGATAAACGTTATCGGCACAGTATTCGCGAACAGCGTCAGCAAAAACGCATTGCGAAATTGCGGCTGGTGCCACCGCTGGCGGCGCCTCCGACTATCGTGCCTGGCGATTATTTTCGCGACCACGACGGCGCGGTGCCCTCGCGTTCGGTGCTCGAATATGTGTGGTACGGCGTCGCCGCATTGGGTGTGCACGCCGCGGTGGGCTGGTGGCTGTCGCACCTGCCGCCGGCCGCGCCGCTGATCGTGGCCAAAGCCGCGCCGGTGGAAATGATCCTGACGCCGCCGCCGGAACCTGAAACGCCGCCACCACCGCCCCCGCCCCCGCAACCGAAAACACCGCCGAAAGTGGTGAAGACCGAAAAAATCAAAGTGCCGCATGTGGTGCCGACCGAACCGGTCGTCTCCGACAACGTCGTCGCCGCCGAGCAGGGGCCGATCACGCCGCAGGTAATTGAGCCTGTGCCCGAAGTCATCACCGCGGCGCGTGCCGACGCCGGTTATTTAAATAATCCGGTGCCGGAATATCCGGCGGTGGCGTTGCGGCAGGGTTGGTCGGGCACCGTGCAATTGCGTGTGTTGGTCAAGCCGGACGGTTCGCCCGGTCAGATCGCGGTCGAAAAAACCAGCGGTAAAAAAGCCTTGGATGAAGCGGCGCTGGCGGCGGTGAAAGGATGGCGTTTCGTGCCGGCCAAGCGCGGCGATACGCCCATCGAAGGCTGGGTAAGTTTCCCTGTTGAATTTAATTTGGAAAGTTGAGGTTGTTGTTATGGCTGATTCTACGGTACTGATTCATCAAGGCACGTTGTGGGCGCTTGGTATTTTTTCGATCGCGACGTGGTTGTTGATTTTCGTCAAGGGTGTTCAGCAGGGGCGCGTCGGCGCCGCTAATCGCCGCTACAAAAAAGCGTTCTGGGGCGCGGCCAATCTGAGTGCCGCAGTCGATGTGAATGAAGGTGAAGGGCCGGCCAGTCGCCTCGCGAAAGCCGGCTTCGGCGCGCTGCGCGAAGCCGATGTCGCCAGCGATCTCGAACACAGCGGCGAGCGGCAGGATGTGCTGGAACGTTATCTGCGCCAGCAATTGCAGCGCGAACGCCATTCGCTCGACAGCGGCCTCGCGATTCTCGCGAGTATCGGCAGCACCGCACCCTTCGTCGGTCTGTTCGGCACCGTGTGGGGAATCATGCACGCGCTGCACGATATCGGTGAACGCGGTTCGGCAAGTCTCGATGTGGTCGCCGGTCCGATTGGCGATGCGCTGGTTGCAACCGGTATCGGTATCGCGGTCGCCGTACCGGCCGTGCTTGCGTACAACTTTTTTGTGCGCCGGTTGAAATTGATCAGCGCCGATCTTGAAGATTTCGCCACCGATCTGGTCAACCTCGCGCAACGCAGCCAGTTCCGCCTGCACAAATCCACCAATAACGCAGCGCCGGCAGGATTCAAGGACA
>JBEVMI010000321.1:0-3872 GCA_040508685.1 Spongiibacteraceae bacterium | reverse complement strand
AAGACACACTGCCCGACGTCATTCGTCGCACTGCCGGCCACTATCCGGATGCGTATCTCGCCCTGGAATCCGACATCCGCCCCGGGCGCATTACTGCAGCCGCAGCTCTGCATGAAGCCGAATTGCTCGCCAGCGCACTGTACGCCAACGGTATTCGCGCCGGCGACGTGGTGGCAATTCAATTGCCCAACTGGGTTGAAGCGATCGTGCTGTGCGAAGCGGCAGCCCTGCTCGGCGCGATCATGCTGCCGATAACCGCTATTTTTGGCACCAGCGAACTCGACTACATCGTCAACGACTCCGGCGCAAAAATTCTTTTCCTACCTGGCGAGTGGCGCAAACGCGACTACCGCGACGCAGTGCCGCAACTGCGTAAAAATCCAAAACTCGAACATATCGTTATTCTCGACGACGGCGTGCCAACCGGTGCGATGAGCTGGCAGAATTTTCGCGCCAGCGCGACCGGCAACTTCCCCCCCAGCACCGCCAAAGCCGACGATCTTGTCGCGCTGATTTACACATCGGGGACGACATCCAATCCCAAGGGTGTGATGCACACGCACAACACCCTACTGAGCGATTCACGCGCGGCCATTTCGTTCTGGCAGGATCAGATCAAAGCCACGTATATGAGCCCGTGGCCATTCGGCCATATCGCGGCTCAACTCTCCTATATTCATTACTGGGCCGACGGCGCCAACGTCGTCCTGACCGATCGCTGGGAGGCGCTCGAAGTTGCCCGCATGGTCGAACACCACCGCGTCGGTGCCACCACCGGCGTGCCGTATTTTCTGCAATCGCTGATGGATGCGGCCGACGCTAACGGCATCGATATTTCGTCCCTGAAAAATTACGGCACGGGTGCCACCAACGTGCCGTCGGACCTGATTCGGCGTTGCACCGAACGTGGCATTTTTTGCTATCGCCAATATGGTTCGACCGAACACCCGACCGTCACTTCCGGCGTGCCCGGCGATCCGGTCGAAAAACTGATTTACACGGAAGGCCGCTGCCTGGGCGGCAATCGAATTCGCATCCTCGACGACAACGGCATTGACGTGCCCGCGGGCACCGATGGTGAAATCGCCACCGCTGGCGCGGAACGATGCATCGGCTACAACGATGACAAACGCAACGCCGAAGCCTTCACCGCCGACGGCTGGTTTCTCACCGGCGATATCGGCAACCTCGACACCGACGGTTATCTGACGATTACCGACCGCAAGAAGGACATCATTATTCGCGGCGGCGAAAATATCAGTTCGCGCGAAGTCGAAGAATGTTTATTGCGTCATCCCGCTATCGCAGAAGCGGCTGCAGTGGCCATGCCCGATGCGCGCCTCGGCGAAAAGGTGTGTGTATTTGTAGTGTTGCGCGCGGACAAAAAACTCACGCTGGAAGCAGTTGCCGAACATTTTGCGCAGAGCGGACTCGCCAAGCAGAAAACTCCGGAGCGGATTGTCGAAGTGGCTGCGCTGCCACGTACCGCTACGGGAAAAGTCCAGAAGGAAGTGTTGCGCAAACAACTGCGCGCCTGAGCAAAAAAAATTTCGCCACTGCTCGGACAGTCCGGATGGCACAACACGGGGACAATCGGCGCGATACGCGCCGGCGATAAAACACCATTGTCTTCCTGCTGTTTTGCTGCGACCACATCGAGCCTGCGGTCAGCCGTGTCGCCGCCACCGGCGCCAGTGCATTGGCCTTGATGTTGTAACGCGCACCCACGATGGCGAGCACACGCATCAGCCCAACCATGCCCATCTTCGCCGCGCTGTAATTGGACTGGCCAAAATTGCCGAACAATCCCGATGCCGAAGTCGTCAGCACCAGACGCCACCGCCCCGCTCTTTCATGTATCTGAAGGCGGGTTGCAGCACATAAGACGCACCGAGAAGATGCACGGTAAGCACATGTCGAGATCCGCGGCCTCCCGCTTTGCAAATGATGCGTCGCGCAAAATTCCCGCGTTGTGCTGTGCGGAAGAAATGGCACAGCAACAGTACTCAATTCTGAACATTTGTTAACTCGCTTCTATCCAGGCCACGTTTTCTGTTACAAAGCTTGTCTTACTACATCGACCCAGTGCCGCAAAAAAAATGAGCAATACCGAAGAGCAATCGACCCTACCGAAACCACGCAAATTGCCGAAGCAGGGTCGCTCGCGCATGCTGGTCGAATCCACCAAACAGGCCTGCCTGCAAATTCTGAAACGCGAAGGTCCACGCGCACTCACGGCGACACGCATTTCGGAAGTCGCGGGCGTGGCGATGGGATCGATCTATCAATACTTTCCCAACGTCGACGCCATCGTCGCGATGATTTACGAAGACCTGACGGCACAGGAAATCGAAATCGCGCAACGCAAATGGGCGACCGACTGGAGCACGATGTCGCTCGAGCAATCGATCATGGGCATCATCCGCGGGTCGATTCGTTTTCACCGCAACATGCTCGCGCTTGATCGCGAATTCCATCAACGTTTCTATATGAATTTCGATCTCGAGACCTGGTTCAACGAGACCGAAGGCGAGCCCGAAGCCGGCACCCGCAGCGTCGAACAATTGATCCAGCGCCATCAGGATCAATACCCCTGTTCCAACCCCGCGTTACAAGCTTTTATCATCAACCGCACGTTGCGCGCCGTCGTGCTCGAGTGCGTCAAATATCATCCCGAATATTTTGAGGGCCAGGAGCTGGCCAACCACCTGTTCAAACTCTGCTTCGCGGTGCTCGGCCATCAGCCGCAGCCGCTGGAGCACGACACCGGCATGTCAGCGCCTGACTGACCAGTAAAAAGTTAACCCGGTTAATTTTGTACGATCGATCAAACTGCTATTGCCTGACGTGAAGGTAACGGTATAGCATCTCTGCGCCTGTCGTTGGCCAGCAACGCGGCCAGTAATCCCTCGGTCCACGACGACCGGCAATAACTCTAAAAATGCAGGGGAATCTCAGATGCGTACATCCAGGAAAGTTCTATCAACAGTTATTGGCAGTATTGTCACTGGCGCCTTGCTTGCGCCGCTTCCGGTAATGGCAGCACTCGAAGAGGTTATTGTTACTGCACGTAAAACGGATGAATCAATTCAGGATGTCCCGGCCGCGATCAGCAGCTTCTCCAACGAAGACCTGAAAAAGCTCAATGTCACCCAAACCTCAGACCTCGCTTCTTTTACCCCCAGTATTCACATCGAACAGCCGGGTGGTAACAGCGGCACCGTAGCCAAGGTAACGATCCGCGGTCAGTCGCAGTCCGACAACATCATTACGCTCGACCCTTCCGTCGGCTGGTATCTGGATGATGTATATCTGGCACGTACCCAAGGCACCGCGACCAGCATGTTCGACGTGGATCGCGTCGAAGTATTGAAAGGACCGCAGGGCACCCTGTACGGCCGCAACACCACGGGCGGTACTATCAAGCTCGTCACCACCAAGGCTGAAACTTCATCCGGATTTACCGGCTTTGTCGTCGGCGGTGTTGGCAACTATGACCAGTCGAAAGTCGGTGGTGCGATCAACATACCGATCATCGACAACATGCTCGCCATCCGTTTGAGCGCATTGAAAGACCAGGTCGACGAGGGCTTCCAGGACGTCACGCTTTATCAGGGCGACCCGACTGCGTCGAATCGCGGCCAGATCATCGGTCATCGCAAGAATGGAACCTACGACAACGAACTGTACCGCGTCGGCATAACATTCGAACCGCTGGACAACCTGCGCGTGCTGGGATTTTATGAGCACAATGAAAGCGACGTCAGCATGGCTAACGGCAACCTGTCGTCCAGCCCCGGCCCGACGATCAGCGCCGCGTTGCCCAATGCGCCATTCATCGCGAGCTTGGGCCCTTTCCGCGCGCAAGCCGG
>JBEVMI010000303.1:0-6230 GCA_040508685.1 Spongiibacteraceae bacterium | reverse complement strand
CGCTACCACCACCGAGCTACGGCAGGACCTGCAAAAGGTTCGGTATAGGTTCGGATTTCGGTATACGCGAGAGGGAGCGCCGAAAAACTCTGTTAGAGTTCTTCGCCTTACCGAACCGAGCTGGTCGCTTTTTGTGCTGCTCATAATCGATTGGTCGACAGTTCAAGTCTGTCCAGGCCCACCATCTCCACGAATGACGCAGCTTTTGCGGCGAGCAGTCATTTACCCAACACCACTCTTACCAGGATTTATTTCTTATTCCGGGCCTCATACGATATCTGATACGTATCGGCCTTGGGCGCTACCGTCATTGCGATCTGGTCGAGGTGATCCAGCATGTTGCCGATCCGCTTATTGATCAGCGCCTTGTCGGTGAGCGTGGCCGGCTTTTCATATTGATAGATCAGCGGCAGCAGCTGTACATCACTGGCGAGAACTGCCCGCACTGGAGAGAAATGGCAGTAAATAAAGCGAAAACCAATCGAGGCTTTAGAGGTGCGGTTCCACCCAACACAAAAGTGCTGCCCGCGCAGTTGGCTTAGGCCCGGGTGGGCACCGTCACCGGGCTACGACATGCCTGAGGATGGGGAAAAAGCTGACACCCACTTTGCGGCCGATGCGGATCACACTCGGCGCTGATGCGGTCGCTATTTCTTTTCCATCAAATCTTTCAATTGCGCAAAGGGATTATGCGTAGCCGGTATGTGCTCTTTATCTTTGGTGGAGCCGTACAGGATATGTTCGTGAAACTTGGTGTGTTCATTGTCGTGACAGTACAGACATAACAACTCCCAGTTACTTCCGTCTTCCGGGTTGTTGTCGTGGTTGTGATCCTTGTGGTGGACGGTCAGTTCACGCAGATTCGAGTACGTAAATTCACGCGCGCAGCGCCCGCAGATCCACGGAAACAATTTGAGCGATTTGTCTCGGTAAGTTTTTTCCTGTTGCTGATAACCACTGCTGGCGCCTTTCTTGTCGGTAGCCACAACCCTAATCTCCGTTAGCGCGGCACAGATATGTTTGCCCAAGATGCGATGGCAATCGCGGGAATCAATTTGCCTAACCCAGCGATCATTGTATGCTCAAGCCGGCCCACATTGATAAAGCTCGCTCGACGGCAAGGGCTCGAATATGGCCCATCAACACTAAACGACCGACACCCTTGTTAGGCCCGCAGTAGTGATTTATGACGATTGAAGTAGCCACCCTGACCGAACCCAAGAAAACATGTGCAAATTGCCAGGCCTGCTGTTGTCGCCTGGAAGTCATGCTTATTACCGATACCGGCGTTCCGGAACGTTATATTGATACCGATGAGTGGGGAGGCCAGGTCATGGCACGCCTGGACGATGGCTGGTGTGCAGCCCTTGATCGCACCACGCTGCTGTGCAAGATCTATGAAAATCGGCCAGATATTTGCAGAGCATTTGAAATGGGCGAGAGTGAATGTATTGCAGAGCGAAAAGAACATCTAAGCGAGTAAATCAGCCCCATGAGGTATTTTTTTGCGTTTCGCAGCACGCCGGCTTGGCCCACCTATTTCCAGGATTGACTGATGCGACGCTATAAAATTCTTCATCGCACCTATTACAACTTCTCCGTTCCAGTCCGGCTTGAGCAGCACGCGTTACGGTTGCGGCCACGAGAAGGTCATGAGCTGCATATCGAATCATCCACCCTCAAGATCACACCACACGCCAGCCTGCGGTGGCACCGTGACGTCGAGGACAATTCGGTGGCGATCGCGATCTTCGAGTCGACAACGAGCCAGTTATTGATCGAGAGCGAAGTCGTCATTCAGCAATTTAACGAGGCACCTTTCGATTTCTTGGTCGCGGAATATGCAACGGAATATCCGTTTGCTTATCTTGCGGAGGATAAGATCGTACTGGCGCCCTACATGATGGAAGCCAGCCCGTTGCTGCCTGACAATGCGCTGGCCGAATGGGTTGCGAAACTGTGGCAGCCGGGCGAGCGGATTCAGACCTACGCCTTGCTGCAGCGCCTGGGTACTCATATTCAACAGACGCTGTCCTACAAACTGCGCGAGGAGGCGGGTGTGCAATCCCCTGCAGAAACGCTGTCTTGTGGAACAGGTTCCTGCCGGGATTTTGCCTATCTGTTCATAGAGTCCGCTCGGCGTTTGGGCCTGGCCGCGCGTTTCGTCAGCGGCTACCTTCACACGCAACCGGCGACCGCCGATTTCGGCGCGACCCACGCCTGGGCTGAAGTATTTTTACCGGGCGCGGGCTGGAAAGGATTTGATCCCACGCTAGGCGAAATCGTGGGAACCAAACATATCGCTGTCGCCGTTGCACGCCTGCCGCAATTGGTACCGCCGGTAGCCGGCTCATTTCGCGGACCTCCCGGGGCAAAGCTGGATGTGGGCGTTTGGGTGACAGAGTTGTAGCGCTGAAGATTTATCGCATCTTGGCGTAAACAAATAATACGATCACGGCGCCCACTACCGCGGTGATGATGCTGCCCAGATTGACGCCAGTGACAGAACCTAATCCGACCAGCGTACCCAGCCAGCCACCGACGAAAGCACCGCCGATACCGAGCAACATCGTCATGAACCAGCCGCCCCCCTGTTTGCCGGGCATCAGCCATTTGGCCAGGGCACCCGCAATCAAACCCAGAATGATCCAGCTGAAAAACCCCATGATCGAACCCTCGCGAAGGGATGGAATACCCATCCTGTGCCGATGTTTATGCACCCGCCGTCCTGCGCCTGTCAAATGGTGTTATCGCTAAGATTGCCGGCATCGTTCGCTATCGGCACCATCAGTATCGGCATGTGCCCGCCAGTATTCACCCCCGTATAACCCGCCCCAACAATGGGACACGGCCGAACAAAGCCCACTGCGCCAGTCAGTAAAAATCTGCCCGTCGCGCGGATAATTTGCTGCTAACCTCCGCACCATGCTGCTCGGAACTCTCTACGCCCTCGTCGCCGGTTTGATGTGGGGACTGGTTTTTATCGGCCCCGTCTTGCTGCCCGAATATCCGGCGGTACTGCAATCGTTCGCGCGTTATTTTGCATTCGGTTTGATTGCACTGCCGCTGGCTTGGTTCGACCGCAACGAACTGCGCCGGCTCGCGCGCGGCGACTGGCTCGAAGCATTCAAGCTCTCCACCGTCGGCAATCTGCTCTACTACCTGTTTCTCGCCAGCGCGATTCAGCGCGCCGGCGCGCCGCTGCCGACAATGATCATCGGCACGCTGCCCGTAGTCATTGCGATCTGCGCCAACCTGCGCAACGGCGAACGCGACGGGCACTTGCCGTGGCGGCGATTGCTGCCTTCGCTGCTGCTTATCACTGCCGGTATCGCCTGCGTGAATCACGTCGAGCTTTCGCTGCTGCGCAACGACGCACATGCCGACGAAAGACGTTATGCAATCGGCGCGTTGTGCGCACTCGGCGCAGTAATGTGCTGGACCTGGTATCCGCTGCGCAATGCGGACTGGTTGCGCAATCATGGCAGTCGCAATCCGCGCACCTGGGCCACCGCACAAGGCCTGGCGACACTGCCGCTGGCCGCGCTGGGATATCTGCTGTTCTGGCTCTATTGCTCGATTAATGGCAGCGTTTTTGCCATGCCCTTCGGGCCGCGCCCCGCCTTTTTTATCGGACTGATGTTTGCGATTGGCTTGTTTGCTTCCTGGTTGGGCACGCTGTGCTGGAACGAAGCAAGCCAGCGTCTGACGACAGCGCTGGTCGGTCAGTTGATCGTGTTCGAAACGGTCGCCGCGCTGGTCTACGCATTTATCTTGCGCCGCGAGTTCCCGCAGCCGCTGACGCTGCTCGGCATACTGCTGCTGATCGTCGGTGTAGTGTGGGCGGTGCGGGTAAAACCCGAACCCGTCGCCAGCGCACAACACTCCACCTAACGACCTGCGGGACGCGCCTTCCCATGAAGAAAAGCCTTGATGAAAAGCCGTGAAAACCAGCCGTGACTAAAACCCATTAAGAACAACGATGATCGCGTTCATTAAAATTTCTGCGTTATTTGCAATTACCGCCGTCGCCGAAATTGTCGGCTGCTACCTGCCGTTGCTGGTCGCAAAGCAGGGGCGGCCATGGTGGCTGCTATTTCCTGCGGCTTTATCGTTGTCGTTGTTCGCATGGTTATTAACATTGCATCCGAGCGCCGCGGGCCGCACCTATGCCGCTTATGGCGGAATGTATATTGCGGTCGCCCTGCTTTGGTTGTGGCGCGTCGATGGCATCACGCCGACGCGCTGGGACATCGTCGGCGCGGCGGTTGCATTAATAGGCATGGCCATCATTGCGCTGCAGCCGACCCAGCCCTGATCGCACAAACAAGCACTGCCACGCCGCGACAATGGCGTTAAAATGTGCCACCGCGAGAAAGCCCACGCGAGAAAATCACTGCAAAACATCACCCTAGAGAACCGCCATGGAAAAAATCGACATCGATAAACTGGACCTGGAAGGCTGGCCGCTGCCCGACGATTATCTGATCGAGGTGGGCCGGTTGGCACTGGTGTGGGGGCGGTTGGAAAATCTGCTGCGCAATGTCGTCGCCAATCTGGCGGGGCTCGAAAACCTGTCCGATCCGCGCCTGTTTCTCGTGTTCAACCATCCCGACTTCGAACATAACGTGGAGCTGCTGCGCCAACTCTGCAAGCAACTGGCACCGGGCACTCCCAATCTGAAACATTATCCGGAACTGGTCGCGCAATTGCTGGCGGTGAAAAAAATTCGCGACACCTACCTCAACGGCGCGATGTCGCCGAACCCCGGCAATGGCGAAATCGAAATGGATGTGCCCGCCGAACATAATCCCGCTGAAATCATTACGCGTAAAGTTCAGGTCGTCGACCTGCGCTGCGCGATGATGGCGATCGACGACGTGCAACATGAGGTCTACAACCTCGTCGTCGGCCTGGAGCGACCCGATCGCGCTAGCATTGACTGAGCGGTGGCGCCGCGCTTTAACGCGTTATTGATTAACGCAGACCGAGCGCGGTGCTGGTATCGAAATCTGACCACCCCACACCAAAACGCTGCACCACGGTTTCGACTTCTTCCTGCAAATACATCACTGCCGGCGTGCTGCTCACATCGGCAGACCCCATGCCGGACCTTGCCGATGCGCCAGCCACATCGCATCGTCGTGCGGCAGATTACTCACGCCAAGCTTGCGCATTTATTCGCGGTAGCCGCGAAATAAATCGCGTTCGTTACTGCGGCGGTCATCGGTATCGAGTGCGGAAATAATCGCGTACGACACATCGTGCGTCCACGGCCCGCGCCGCGCCAACTGCCAATCGAACAGCCCCACCGTTCCGTCCGGCAGAAAATAGATATTGCCAGGGTGCGCATCGTAAAGAAAGGTCTGCGGGCCATCGTTGAGAATTTCCTGCAGGCGTGAGCTCTCCCAATAAGGCGCGTGCAGTTGCGCCAGCGTCGTCAATAAGTTCGCTAGCCGCTCAACGCTCAGTGCCGGAATAACTTTCGAGCAGATCGTGCCGCGATCGGTCAGATTTTCGAGAGACAAATAAAATTCGCCGGGCGCATCGCCATTCGTTGTTTTTTTTAAGCGCTTTATATTTTCTAGGGAACCTCTGAAAAAAATATCGAGCGCCGCAAATACGAGGCAAAAATCGGCGAGGAACCGCAGTTTATATCGGAATAAATGAGGATTCCGAGAAAATTTTTAACGACGCATTTGCAAGCGCAGTAGTTATTCAGAGGTTCCCTAAATGTCGAGTCCGGGCCATGGTGTATCAACCGGCGCAATCGGCGTCAGCTTCAACATCGTCGTCAGATACTGCATGCCGACATTGTTGTGCTCCATAAACGCCGATACCGGCGGCAACATGCCGGATTTTTTCAGCATCTTCGCGAGCCGTCGCACGATGACCGCGCTCTGATAACACGCGAACACCAGATGCCAGTCGAAATTGCGCACCTTGCGGCCGACGCACTCCGCCCACAAATTCAACATGTCGCGCGGCGTACCGAAACCGGATAACCGTTCGACGCCGATCGACGTGGTATTGGTCTGATCAAACATGCACCACCACGCCAGATCGGTTTCAGCGCCGGCGAGCGCGACCATGTCCCAGTCGAGTACGGCGGCAACGAGGCCTTGATGGAAAATCATATTGCCGACGCGCGCATCGCCCCACGACAATCCCAGCAAGTGATCGGTCGGAAAATTATCGAGCAGCCACTGCCGCGCGCTATCGACAATCGC
>JBEVMI010000293.1:0-4006 GCA_040508685.1 Spongiibacteraceae bacterium | reverse complement strand
CAACGAGATGTCTGTCGTCGACGTTGATATAGAGTAGTCGATGTGGCCCCGCCAATTTTGCCAAAACGTGCGGTATAAGATGGCCTCGCTTCGCGCGCAGCCAATAAAGGGGGAGTAAAAGGGGCGAGGCACGCCATTAGATTTTGTGTCGTAAACAGGATAATAAGGGGCCAGGGTCAATTATTGTTTCGACCAAGCCTTACGGACAAAAGCGCGAAGCGTCACACGGCTGCAATGGCATGTCATTTCGATGGTTGCCACATGCGAATCCGTTGTGAAATCGAAGTGCTTGAATTGCCGTTAGTGATTGCGGTGTCGCGGTGAGGCGTTGATGTTGCCTTTAGCGTATTGACTTCTCGGCCATGCTGCTGGCGACTACCAAGGATTTCTCGCCGCTTTTCCCATCGTCCGTCGGTGTAGGCGAGGTAGGCCAAAGAAGGACGGATGTGATCACCACGACAGCAAGGATGAGTTGCAGTGAAAGCAGAAGTCTGTCGATCTTGGCGGTGGTTATTTCAGCGCGGCTCATTGCGTTTCCTTAAATCAGTTGATGTGCCGAGATAGTAGAAACGCGCGCAGGTTCAGTCGTCAGGCCCGAACACAAATTGACAGGAAGCTGCGTGCTTGGGTAGACAGATGTGCGTTTTGTCACACGATTACCTCCTGCGCATGCTGAATTGACGCAAGTAAAAGGGCAGGCGCGATTATTTTGGCTAACGGTCGCTCGCCTGCTTAACTGCCTTGCTCACGCTGGTGTCAGCACAAACACGGAGTTAAAGGCGCCAGGCACGCCATTAAATTTATGTGTTGCAAAATTCAGTCTGCGCCAGGCGGCACCTGAGACCAAATCAGCCACACCATGATCTACGGGGGCAGGGTGAGGTTCCCGCTCCTTCCGCGAATCACGTACCGCGATTGAGCGACGAAGACTTGCTCGAACGTTCCGTTATTGTTGAAAGTGACCGGCAGCAACAGGCGGTTTGCTCAAGCGCAAGATGCGTCCCAGCTTTCTCGCTGCTCGACCCGGTATTTTCGTCAACGTACGCGAATAATCGTAGCTCCGGAAATACCGATGCTTCAGCGCATCTTTCAAAGCGCTTTGGCCCGGCAAAGTGGGCGATCGACCGCATCTTGTTCTCAGAAAATGGTTTGCACGGAATATGTTCTGGAGCTTTTCCGTGCGCTCGGTGTTGAAAATGATGGAGAGCGAGATGGATACTTCGCCGCTATTCGTCACCGAGTGCGGGGCCGTAAAAGGAATGTAGACGCCTTTACCCGGTGTGAGCTCATAGGGCTTGCGCAAATGCTCGGCTGCTTCTTTCAGCGCAAGCTTTCTCGTGACTTTGGCAAAAAATGTCTCCAGCTCCTGCGGTGTCGTCACTTCATAGTTTTGCGCCGGCCATTGGTACATGGTTTTGCTGCCCTTGATCTGCGCGATCAAGGTGAGTTGTTCGTCGATGTGATGGGGGGCGATCGCCCACGGCGACGAGATGAAGAGCGCCAGGCTGGACTTGGTCAATCGATAGCCGTTGCGCTGACAGAACGCTTCCAGATCTGCCTTCAGCCCCAGGTAAATCGTGTTGAATTCCGGATCCGATTCGGGGCCGAGTATGTACATGTAGGCATCGGCATTTTCCATGTTGTCGATGGCGTAATCCAGCGGGTGCTTGCCGGGATGCGTATGCCAGTCGCCAATCATGGCCGACTCGGGTTTGATGCCCGCACTGTAAAAGATCTTGTTCTTTGGCAAGCGTTTCACCAGCTTGCGAATTTCATTCATCTGCAGCAGTGGATGATCGGCAAGATTGTGCGGGAAAAAATCGCCTTCGTTTTCCAACCCGTCAATCGCTTTGGATTCATTCAAATTAAACAGCATACGTACCGCCCTCGCATTGTTTATTATCGAAATGTTGATCTTCGCGCCACCAGGCGGATATCTGCAGTTGTTGATGGGGCGTGATATTCGCCGTGTTTCCAGGAGACAAAGTGGCCTGCGCCGATCCGATGGCTTGATGCTGTAAGTAGCGGCGCCGGACCACATTGGCCGAGGTGCAGTGTATTCGAAAGTCATGTCATGAATGGCTGACAGGCTGCCAAATTTGACGTTTCACCAGCGAACACCGGACGGCAGTGCGCGCTGATGTGAATCCACGTGTTGCTGGCGAACCTCGGGTCCCCGCATGCTCGGGGACGACGAGATGACAACCGGCACCGGAACATCATTGGTTGGTGCGATATCGCCTCAGCGTACCGTGTTGCGTTGGCTGACTTTCGCGGGGAGTATCCAAAGGATTCGTCCTACGTGAGCTTAGGCAATTTCGTACAGACATGTTTGTGGCGCAGCCCGAAGATGGGTCCTCGTTACCACCACTGGGAGTTCATCATGGGAAAGTACATTTTTGCCTGGATCCTCGGCGTTCCTGCCGGCCTGCTGCTCATTGCCTACCTCATCTTTAACTGAAGCTTCGCTGTCGTCTTTGCAGTACGCGCTGGCGTTGAATAAGAAAGCATGACGTCGGAGACGTTCAGGTTCTAGCTCGCTGGCCGTTTCCAACATCGATTGCATGATGTTGGCGACGATAGACTCAACGTTTCGATAATGGCTCAACCGCGTGCGTGCTCCAAATCCGTCATTCCCGCGCAGGCGGGAATCCAGGGTCTGAGGTTCGCAAAAGACACTGGACCCCCGCTTTCGCGGGGGCGACGAAGGGCCGGCCGGTGCTCCTGAACGCCGTTATTCAGTTGCCTGAAATTTATCCCGAACAGCAGTGCGTCTGCGCGGGAATGACAAACATTTGGTGAATTGACGCTTAAGCAACTGCGTCACGATCCGGCCCGCCCACGGGGCCGCGCCATACGGCGGCGATCTCATTGCACAATGTGTTCACCACGATTTGTGGAACGAATGGTTGAACACGATGGTCGAGGGCGAACGCTTTAACGTCATCACGCATCTGGTCGGGGCGGTGCTTGCACTGATCGGCACGATTGCGCTCGTACTGGTTGCGGTGGCTACCGGCGACGCCTGGAAAGTGCTTAGCGCGGTGATCTACGGCATGACGCTGGTGCAGCTGTACACGGTTTCGGTGCTGTATCACCGCAGCGGCGGGTCGGCCCGTGACTGGCTGCGCGAGTACGACCATGTCAGCATCTATTTCCTTATCGCGGGGACCTATACGCCTTTTTGCCTGGTGACATTGCATGGCCCCTGGGGCTGGTCGGTGCTTGGCGTCGAGTGGGGGCTGGGTGTGATTGGCGCGGTGGTAGATGTGTTGTGGAAACGCGAGCCGCGCATTGCCCCCGTGGTGGTATATGTCGTCATGGGTTGGGTGGCGGTCGTGGCGGTGATGCCGCTGTTGCACGCGCTCGGCACGGCGGGATTTTTCTGGCTGCTGGCCGGCGGCCTGTTCTACACGCTGGGCATCATCTTTTACAGCCTCGACGCAAGGCTGCGCCACGCGCACGGCATCTGGCATCTGTTTGTGATCGCCGGCAGCGCCGCGCATTACTACGCCATCCTGCGCTATGTGATGTGAGGCATTAGTTGCGTAATGTTTGTCTGCCTGTTGCACGTTGGCGTTGGCTTCGGCTGGCTCAGCCCGAACGACGATGGAAACAATTAGTGTTTCTCATTATTGACAAAACTGCATAAATGTATATATTGAGAAACACTATGCCAGCCCGACCACCACAAGGTACTACCGTCGTTGCAGAGATGCTTGCCCGACTCGGTGCGCAGATTCGCGCGCAGCGCAAGGCCTTGCGCGTCAATGCCACCGCTGCCGCCGAAGCAGCGGGGATCTCGCGCGTGACCTTGCACCGGATCGAAAGAGGTGAGCCTGCGGTCACGATGGGCGCGTATCTCAATGTGATGGCGGCACTGAATCTCGAGGTCGGCATCGTTGCTCCCGCCGCTGCGGCGACTGTGGACGACATGAAAGGGTGGGTGCCGGCGCGCATCCGCTTGTCGGACTATCCGCAGCTCAAGCAGCTCGCTTGGCAGGTG
>JBEVMI010000286.1:0-6097 GCA_040508685.1 Spongiibacteraceae bacterium | reverse complement strand
CGCATTGCCGGAGGCACCGACGAGATGCTTGCCAACACCATCGCTGAAAAAATCCTCGGCCTGCCGCAGGATTATCGTCCGGACAAAGGCATTCCCTTCGACCAAATAGGCTGATTTAGCCGTATCTCACCTGTACGACCTCGCCGTTTGACTGTTCGACAGCTCAACGGCGAGTTGCAACAACCGCTCGAAAACCTCCCATTCATGAAATCTTGTTAACCCGCCATTTTCCTCAGCAACAACTTAGTACACCTAGTTTACTTAACCTAATTTACTAACTACACTTCGCGCCCATCCCGGTTAGCCAGGTCGGGAAATGCTTGTTTCAAAAACGAAAGGCGTTGCACAGATAACTCATAACCATCGGAGAAACGCACATGCAGAGAAAGATCCTCGTCACCAGTATTGTTCTCGCAAGCGCGATCGGAGCCGCACCCGCTCTGTTCGCCCAGGATGGCGCGCGCGCCATTGAAGAAATCATCATCACCGCCCGCCGCGTCGAAGAAAGCGCGCAAGACGTGCCTCTGGCCGTAACGGCGTTCGGCGAAAAACAACTCGAACAGGCAGGTATCGTCGACGTCGGCGACCTCGCGAAATCCGTACCCTCTTTCAATGCCGTGCCGACCACGGGCCGCAAATCCGCAACGACTTTCATGATCCGCGGCCAGAAACCCAGCGATGTCCTGATCACGGTTGACCCTGCTGTCGGCGTGTATGTCGCCGAAGTACCGATCGTACGCACTTATGGACTCGGCACCGCCAGCGCCCTCGACATTCAGACGCTGCAAGTCCTGAAAGGTCCGCAGGGGACGTTGTTCGGACGCAACAACACCGGCGGTGCCGTGGTGATCACCCCGAACGAGCCGACCGAGGACCTGGAAGGCAGCATCAAGGGCGGTCTTGGCAACTACAACCAGCGCACGCTGGAAGGTATCGCCAACCTGCCGCTGACAGACACCCTGGCAGCGCGTTTCGCCGTCGCCAGCAATAGCCATGACGGTTACATCGAGAACCGCAACCCGGGCGGCGATGATTTTGGCGATGAAAACACCCTGACCTGGCGCGCCACGGTCAAATGGCAGCCGACTGACGTGCTGACCTCCACTTTCTTCTTCGATGGCTTCGACTCGCACGACAACGGCACCGCCGTGGCGTCGACCTACGCGTCACCGAACGGCGCACTCGCCGGTGTCTTCGGACCGGCTGTCACCGCGCAACAGGGCGCCAAATTCTATTCGTCGAGCGGCGACGATGGCGTACCCGGCCGCAGCCCTTCGGGTGATGTACAGGTACTCGGCGCATCGAACACCACCACCTACGACATCAACGACACGCTGACACTGAAGAACGTTCTGGGCTGGCGCTCCGTTGCCCAGCACGACATCACTGATCTGGACGGCGCACGCTCGCCAGCCCCCGTCGTGAGGCTTGGTCTGTCCACAGACCAGCGCTCCAACATCGATCAGTACTCGGAAGAGCTTCAGCTGATCGCTACCTACGACAAACTGGATCTGATCGGCGGCCTGTTCTGGTTCAAGGAAGAGGGCACTGACGGTGCATATGCCGAACAATTCGGCAGCAGCAGCATCTCCGGCGGTGAGGCCGAGAACATCAGCTACTCGGCATTTACTCAAGGCAGTTACCACTTGACCGATGACCTGAACATCACCCTCGGCCTGCGCTGGAGTCATGACGATCGCTCCTACACAGCCAATGCGCAGGACATCGTCGGCGGCAATCAGCTGTGCGCGATCTACACCGACAACACCGGCGCGACGCGTCTGAACCCGACCGGCCCGTGCCATCCGAAAGCGGACGACAGCTCCGAGGAGCCGACCTACAACCTCTCGCTCGACTACAAGCTCGCCGATCGTCAAATGGTCTACGGCGCCGTGCGTCACGGTTACCGCAGTGGCGCGTTCTCCAGCCGCGCGGCAACGATCGACAACCTGGTGGCCGCCGAGCCGGAAACTGTTGATGACTACGAGCTGGGCTACAAGGGCGACTTCGACATTGGCAGCACGCTGATGCGTCTGAACGCCGCGGTCTATTACAGCGACTACAGCGAAATGCAACGTCTGCGCACACGCCTGACGAACAGCGGCAAACTCTACAACACCATTGAGAATGCCGGCTCGGCCACCATCCAGGGCGCCGAACTCGAGGCCACCTGGTCGATCACCGACGACCTGACCGTGACCGGTTTCTATTCGTATATCGACGCGCAATACGACGAGTGGGAAGGCGCCAACGCCGCTGGGCAATCGGCCGACCTGTCGGACAACAAGTTCAACGGCGTGCCGTTGAACTCCGGCAGCCTCACTGTGCGCTATCGGCTGCCATTCATCGATGTTGCAGTCGGCGACGTATTCGTTCAGGCGAACGCTTACCACCAGAGCCAGGTTGCACTGTTCGACACCCAGGAGCTGCCAGGCTCGACGCAAGACAGCTACTGGCTGTACAACGCCCGCATCGATTGGGAAAACGTCCTGGGCCAGCCGCTCGATATTTCGCTGTGGGGCAAAAACCTCGCCGACGAAGAGTATTACGTGGGCGCGCTCGTCATTCCGCAGCTGGGCTTCAGCACCGGCTACTTCGGCGATCCGCGCACCTTCGGCGTCGAGGCAAAATACAAGTTCTGAGTTGCGGGTCTCCGCGCTTGCAAGGGAACCTTCGGGTTCCCTTTTTTATTTCCAAACCTGGAAGCGACCGCATAATCGGGAGTACTTGATAAGCCGGGACACTAACGTATGGCTGCCGGCGATTGCCACGCTTGCGTTTTTTCGAAATTCGCCGCCAACGCATTTTTCAAAATCTTATTGGTCGGGGTTTTGGGAAACTCAACAACGGTCGCGATGTAACTCGGCAACATATGTTTAGGGAGCATGGGAATGAGCTGTTGATAAAAACTGGCCGGATCGAAAGCCGTATCTTGAGTACGCAGAATCAGCACCACTTCCTGCCCGCACACCGGCGAAGGAATACCGAAGACACAACATTCGATAACATCTTTTTCTGCCGCGACGACATATTCCATCGCTGTCGATGAAATATTTTCGCCGAAGCGACGAATCGTATCGCGTATGCGATCGACGAATTTGAAAGCGCCATCAGGCTGGCGCAGCAATAAATCACCGGTTCGGTACCAACCGTCCACTTTCGCCGCAGCGGTGGCATCAGGCCGATTTAAATAACCGGCGAACATCATCGCCGGGTGTGGCGGCCTGAGCCACAATTCGCCAGGCTTTCCCGACTCGACTTCACATCCATCCCCATCGCAAAGCTTGGCCTCGTAGCCGGCGCGCAACCAGCCTGCGATATTAGTCGTGGTTTCATCCATATCGAGATTGACCAGCGGAAAGCTCGCTTCCGTGCTGCCGTAGGCGCCGATCAGACAGCCGCCGAAACGGCGTTTGAAATCGATATTCATCGCTCCGCCAATCGTGAACACAAAACGCAGTGAATGCTCCCGATCATCTTCGCGCGGAGGTTGCGCCAGCAACATCGGCATCGCCGCCGCGATAGTGGCAATCGTGCAACGAAAGCGTCGCACGTCATCCCAGAAATGACTGACCGACAACTTTTCGCGAAACAATACGGCGCCGCCGAAATACGCCATCGTCACCAGTGGCGACAAACCCGTAACATGAAAGATCGGCCACGGCGCATACGTGACATCGCTGGCCGACAGCGCGCCCATCGGTATACGCGTAATCATTGCGGCAATCTGCGCCCACGTCACCAGCGCACCCTTAGCTTGGCCGGTGGTGCCCGATGTGTAAATAACAATTGCGACATCGTCTGGCGCAGGCAGGCTCAGCGCTGCTGCGAATGCGCACGTTTCGGCAAACCGTTCGCCACGCGCGAGCACGATGCGCGGCACAGCATCAATCTCGGTGACCGCATCGAGCAGCGCAGCGTCCTCCGGCCGCACAAAAATCAGCCGCGGTCCCGCATCGCGCAATACATGGCGCAAAAACTCGCCGCGCAGTTCGCGATTGATCGGCACCGCAATCGCCCCGAGCGCGGCACAAGCCAACCACACCAGACAGGCGTCGATCGATTGCGGCAACAGGCTCACAACGCAATCACCGCGCTGAATTCCGCGCTCGCTCAGCGCCGCGCACCAACGCAACAGTTCGTCGTGCGTTTCACTGTAGGTACGCCGCGCACCTTCCACCTCCTGCAGAAACGTGCGGTTCGGACTATGCGTAGCCCAGTGGCACACACGCGCCAGTACCGTAGTCTGAGGATCCATGCATAAGGCCATCGGATCGGCCGGATGGTGGCGATGTTCGAGCGTGATATTGAAATTTTTCTGCATTGAGTAATGACACCGAATCACGGGGCTATCGTTGAGAGAATTTAATTTAACTCGCGACCCGGGCACAACCATGGTATTTGCGTCAGATTATCCGCATGCCGAGGGCACTTTTCCGCACTCGAAAGACATCATCGACGAGATGTTCATCAAAGTGCCGGATCTCACCGACGACGAAAAAGCCGCCGTGCTGGGCTTGACCGCGGCGCGCCTGTTCCACATCACGCCGGAGCAAGTAGCGACGGAGACGGCCAAAACCAAGGCGGCCTGATTGCGCACATCGTTAGCTGCACCGCATTGACGGTGCAGCTATCTAACAGCTCCGCACCACGAAATCGGGACATGGGCCAAAAATCGTGCGCGCCAGTTAACGCGCTGCGGAAATCAAACATTCCTGGGTAATCGTCGCAATGTGTCGGCGCGCGCGATCGTAGACGCGCGCTATCGACAGACCGCGCCCCGCCTCGGTTCTGACATTGTCGGAAATGAACAGCAGCCAATCGTCAGCACGCGGCTCGCCGTGAAACCAAATGCTGTGATTCAAGCTGGAAACGTACAATTTGCCGCGCGTTGCCGCCAGTGGCGTATGGCCTGTCATGCTGCTGGAGGCCACCCAGAAATCAGACAGGTAAGCCAGCGCCGCATAATGTTCGCCCGGACGATTTTCGAGAGGATTATGCAACTTCAACCAAAACACCAAGCGCGGTGTCGTGCCGGTTTCAAACAAATGCTGCTGGTGATCGACAATGCAAAGACTGAGGCAGGGTTTTTCATACAGACGCCAGCCGTGGGCCTCTACTTCCGCGGCATAATCCAAGCCCAACTCGGTCATCGTGCGCAGGGTTTCCGGCTCAGGAATATCTTCGCTGAATGTCTCGCTGTATTCGACACCCTGCGCTGCTTCCTGAAACGAGACGTGCGCATCACAAATAAAACGGCCATGTTGCGCAGCGCGCACGTGGCGACTGGAAAAACGTTTGCCATCCTGCAGCGGTGTTACCTGAAAATCGATCGGCGATTCAACATCACCGCCCTGTAAAAACAACAGCTGTAACGCGGTTGGCGGCCGCGCTTCGACCGACGCCATCGCCGCCGCCAGGGCCTGGCCAAGAATCTGTCCGCCAAAGGTGCGACCGTTCAGATTGCTGTCATGAAAATAATTGCGAAACTGCAGCGGCGCCACCGTCTCCAATGCCAGCAGATCGGATAACTGCTGATAATTCCACGCCAAGGGATTGTTACCGGAAGACAACGACATACAGGACTCGTACTGAGGGTTTGGTGGATACTAATTTTGCCAGTCCCAGAGCGATGTTTGTGCGCATTGCACAAATTTCATCGGCCGCTATAACTCCGCTAAAAACCCGTGTAATCACACCGCCGTTACGGTTGATGACAACTGCTGGATTAATGCGCCCAAACCCAGTATCTTTCACCAATAATTTATGACCTATTGACTATTAATCATGCCTGCACCTCTCGGGTATTCGCAAAAATTTCTCGACCCCGTTGAAACGTGGCCGCGCGCCGAACTCAAGGCGCTGCAGTGGCAGCGGCTGCAGGCCGTGATGCCGCTCGCGTATGCCAGTTCGCCGCTGATTCGTTCGGTGTGGCAACGCGCGGGCATTGCGCCCCAGGACATTCGCTCGCTGGATGATTATTTCGCGCGCGCACCGCTCATCGATAAAGACATGATCCGCGACTTCCGCAGTGAGCACGGCGACCCGTTCGGCGGCGTGATGTGTGAACCGCTGCGCGGCGCGCTGATCGTCGGCT
>JBEVMI010000262.1:0-7432 GCA_040508685.1 Spongiibacteraceae bacterium | reverse complement strand
ATCGTGCAGCGCCGCAAGGACACGCCGTACGACGAACGCGAGCGCCAGTTTCAGCTGCTGCGGCGCGGGCGTTACGTCGAATTCAATCTGGTCCACGATCGCGGCACCTTGTTCGGCCTGCAATCAGGGGGCCGAACCGAATCAATACTGATGTCACTGCCGCCACTGGTGCGCTGGGAATACAATGCCGCCCCGGCGCCCGACTCCGCGGAGGCGGCGCTGACGGAACGGTTCTTGAAAGCCCGCGATTGGGCATGACGACCCCTTGGTCAAGACAACAGGACCCGCACCATGACTGAAGCGGATCGCTACGCCGTACTCGGCAATCCGATCAAACACAGCCGCTCGCCGCAGATTCATGCGGCGTTTGCCGCGCAGACCGGGCAGGTAATGACGTATCGCGCGCAGCTGGTTGAGCTCGGCCATTTTGCGGAGGTGGCACAGGCATTCTTCAGCGGCGGTGGCCGCGGGCTCAATATCACGGTGCCGTTCAAACTCGACGCGTTTCGGTTCGCGCACGAACTCAGCGGTCGGGCGCGTCGCGCCGGTGCGGTCAACACGCTGGCGCTGCAGGGCGACGGCAGCATCTATGGCGACAACACCGACGGTGTCGGGATGGTGCGCGATATCCACGACAACCTCGGCTGGGAAATCGGCGGGCGCCGCGTGCTGGTGCTCGGCGCTGGCGGTGGTGTGCGCGGCATCCTCGAGCCGCTGCTGCGGCGCCACCCCAATTTGCTGGTGATCGCCAATCGTTCGGTCGACAAAGCGCAGCAACTGGCGCGTGAGTTCGGCGACCTCGGCGAGGTTCGGGCCAGCAGCTTCGAGGCGTTGACGGGCAGCCAATACGATCTCGTCATCAACGGCACCAGCGCCAGTCTCGCCGGCGAACTGCCGCCGTTGCCGGAGCAATTGCTGGCCGATAATTGCTGCTGTTACGACATGATGTATGGCGCCGAGCCGAGTCCCTTCATGCGCTGGGCGGCCGGGCAGATGGCGTGGGCGGTGGCCGACGGGCTCGGCATGCTGGTCGAGCAGGCGGCCGAATCGTTTTGTATCTGGCGCGGAGTCCGCCCGGAGACGCGGTCCGTGATCGAGTCGATCCGCGCCAGCCTCAGTTAATCGGCGCCATCGACTTTGGCCACACTAAATTCTGGAGAGTGCGCGTATGAACGCCGCCGATAACGCCCTGCTCGCCACCGGCGTGCTGCCCGATTTTTCCCGCATAACTCCGTCGCTGGTGGCACCGGCGATCGATACCGTGCTCGCCGACAACCGCCATGCCATCGCCGATCTGCTGGCATTGTTGCAGCCGCGCGGCGAGATCGCGCCGAGCTGGTCATCGCTGGCGCTGCAGCTGGAAGAGCTGGATAACCGCCTCGACAATGCCTGGGCGCCGGTCGGCCATTTGAATGGTGTTACCAATACCCCGGAATGGCGCGACGCCTACGAGCAGGCGCTGCCGAAATTGACCGCCTACAGTACCGAGCTGGGCCAGAATCGTGCGTTGTTCGAGGCCTATCAACAGGCGGCAGAAAGCGACGAATATGCCCGGTTGGACGAGGCGCGCCGCAAAGTCATCGCCAACGCCCTGCGCGATTTCCGGCTGTCCGGCGTCAGCCTTGAAGGTGCCGACAAACACCGTTTCGGCGAATTGCGCCAGCGTCTGGCCGAGCTGACCACCACGTTTTCGAACCGCGTGCTCGACGCCACCCAGGGCTGGCGCAAACACGTCACGGCGGTCGCTGACCTGCGCGGTATTCCCGCGAACGCGGTGTTGATGTATCGGCAGGCGGCGCAGTCGCGCGATATCGAAGGTTATGTCATCACCCTCGACGCGCCCTCTTATCTGCCGGCAATGCAGTACGGCGAAGACCGCGAGTTGCGGCGCGAACTGTATACCGCGTATGCCACCCGCGCGTCCGATCAGGGCCCGAACGCCGGGCAGTGGGACAACTCGCAGCTGATGGTCGATATCCTCAATGCGCGCCAGGAGCTGGCGCGTCTGCTCGGCTTCAACGATTACGCCGAGCTGTCGCTGGCCACCAAAATGGCGGGCAGCTGTGACGAGGTGCTCGGCTTTCTGCACGACCTCGCCGCCAAAGCCAAACCGCTGGCGCAGCGCGAATACGCCGAACTGAAGGAGTTTGCGGCGAAAGAACTCGGCCTTGCCGATCTGCAGGCGTGGGATGTGCCGTTCGCGTCGGAAAAATTGCGGCTCGCCCGTTATGCGTTGTCGCAGGAAGAATTGCGCCCGTATTTTCCGGCGGCGAAAGTCATCGACGGTTTGTTCGCGGTGGTCGACAAACTTTTCGGCGCGCAGTTTGTGCCGGCGTCCGATCTGTCGGTGTGGCATCCCGACGTGCAGGCATTTCGTCTGCAGCGCAACGGCCAGACGCTGGCGCTGTGTTATCTCGATTTATATGCGCGCGAAGGCAAACGCGGTGGCGCCTGGATGGACAACTGTCGCTCGCGGCGGCTGCGCGCCGACGGCACGCTGCAATTGCCGGCCGCCTTTCTGATCTGCAACTTCACGCCGCCCGGTGCGACTACGCCGTCGCTGCTGACCCACGATGAAGTCACGACGCTGTTCCACGAGTTTGGCCACGGCCTGCACCACATGCTGACGCAAGTCGATACCGCTCCGGTTGCCGGTATCAACGGCGTTGCCTGGGATGCGGTGGAATTGCCGAGCCAGTTTCTCGAAAACTGGTGCTGGGAGCCGGATGCAGTGCCGTTGATTTCGAGCCATTACGAAACCGGCGCGCCGCTGCCGCGCGACCTGCTCGACAAGATGCTCGCCGCCAAAAACTTCCAGGCTGGCCTGTTCATGATGCGGCAGCTGGAGTTTTCGCTGTTCGATTTCATCCTGCATCGCCGCCCACAGATCGAGGACGCGGCGACTGTGCAGGCGGTGCTCGACAGCGTGCGCAGCGAAGTGGCGGTCTATCCACAGCCCGCGTTCAATCGTTTCCAGCACAGCTTCAGCCATATTTTTGCCGGTGGTTATGCGGCCGGTTACTACAGCTATAAGTGGGCGGAGGTGTTGTCGGCGGATGCCTTTGCTGCGTTTGAAGAAGAGGGTATTTTCAATCGCGACACCGGCCGCCGTTTTCTGCATGAAATTCTCGAACGCGGCGGCGCGCGCGAGCCGATGGACATGTTCATCGCCTTTCGCGGCCGCAAGCCGAGCGTCGATGCCCTGTTGCGTCACACCGGTGTCGCGGCCGTCTGAATCAGGAGAACCCTAATGACTTTGCAGCGGCGATTTATTGCAGGAGCGGTTTGTCCGCGCTGTTCGGAGCAGGACAAGGTCGTCATGTACGACGACGATGAGGGTCAGCGAGTGCGGGAATGTGTGCGCTGCGGTTATCGCGACGCGCTCGACGCCAACGGTAATCCGACCGAGCTGACCACCCGCGTCAATCAGCCCCGTCCCGGGGAAAAACCGCTAGCGCACGAGGATGAAGTGACACTGGTGCGGGTGCTCGACAGCAACCCTGGTTTAAAGCGGCGCGATCACTGAGTAAGCATTCGGTCCCAGAGTAGAAACCGCACCCGCATTTGAAGCCCAACAATAGGGCGTCACGCTCAAAAACTGCGCAGAAATTCTTTTAACTCGTGCATAAAAATACATGGCCCGTTTTAAAGCGGCGCCATTTCCATCGCTTTTTGTTCTGAAACTGCAGTTGGTATTTATCCTGCTTAACGTGCAATCCGACAGAAAGTCGACTCGACACACGGTCGATCCGAGACAAGGACACGTCACCCAAAAGCTCCGCACAGTGGTTTTAAGGAGATGCACGCGTGATTCTTTGCCTCAACAAGAACCGCACGGTTATGTCGGCTGCGGCTGCCATGAGCTTTTTTGCTACAGCCGCCGCGGCTGACACCCCCCAGCTGGCAACGGCCGCCTTCGATCAGATCAGCGCTGGCGATACCGCGTGGATGCTCACCGCGACAGCACTGGTGCTGTTGATGACGATTCCCGGCCTCGCCCTGTTTTACGCCGGCATGGTGCGCAAGAAAAATGTGTTGTCGACGGCGCTGCAGAGTTTTTTTGTGTGCGCGCTGGTGACGGTGTTGTGGGTCGTGATCGGGTATAGCCTCGCCTTTACGCCCGGCAGCCCGCTGCTTGGCGGCTTCGACCGGCTGTTCATGCACGGCTTGATTTACGACAAGGCCGCCTCTCAGGTCAGCGTGCATTACCTCGCCTCGACCGTTCCCGAATCCGTGTTTGCCATGTTTCAGCTGACCTTCGCGATCATTACGCCGGCGCTGATCACGGGCGCCTTTGCCGAGCGCATCCGGTTTTCGGCGCTGGTCCTTTTCATGGTGTTCTGGTCGCTGCTGGTCTACGCGCCGGTCGCACACTGGGTTTGGGAGCCGGGTGGCTGGCTGGCCAGCATGGGTGCGCTGGATTTTGCCGGCGGCACCGTCGTCCATATCAATGCCGGTGCGGCCGGTCTGGTTTGTGCCTTTGTACTGGGTCGCCGCGAGGGTTACGGCCGCGAAGCGTTCGTGCCCTATAACCTCGGATTCACGCTGGTCGGGGCGTCGCTGCTGTGGGTCGGCTGGTTCGGTTTTAACGCCGGTTCGGCGGCGGCGGCGGATGGCCGCGCCGGCATGGCGATGCTGGTGACGCAGGTGGCAGCGGCGACCGCCGCCCTGACCTGGATGGCGGTCGAACACTTCATGCGTAAACGCGCCACGCTGCTCGGTGCCTGCTCGGGTGCGGTCGCCGGCCTGGTCGCGATCACACCGGCGTCGGGGTTTGTCGATGTCGAAGGTGCGCTTGCGATCGGCGTGATCGCCGGCATCTGCTGTTACTGGGGCGCGACTGGCCTCAAGCGCGCCCTGGGCGCCGACGACTCGCTCGACGTGTTCGGTATTCACGGCGTCGGGGGGCTGGTGGGTGCCCTGCTGACTGGAGTGCTGGCGCGGCCGGCGATCGGTGGCGTCGAGGGCGATGTGCTGGTGCAGGCGATCGGCGCGTTCGGCACGCTGGTTTACAGTGGTGCCATGACCTGGCTGATTCTGCGCATTCTCGACTGGGTAGTCGGTTTGCGGGTGTCATCGGAACAGGAGTACGACGGCCTGGATGCCTCGCAACATGGTGAACAACTGGCGAGTTAAGCGTTTGTCCGCGATGAGGAATGGTCATGACTGACAACGACAAGTTTGCAATAGCGGCGCGCCTCTACGTGCAGCTGCGGCGCAAGAGCAATCGCGCCATCGATACGGTCTGGATGGTGCAGAGCAACGAATATGCGCGGGAAGTCCTGCGCATTGCACGCGCGCAGTCCGACAACGATTTGCAGCAACTTGCCAATCACTTTGAAGCGCTGATGGGTCCTGCAGCCGCGCCCTCTGCTTCCGCTTCGGCGCCGGTATCCGCATCGAAATATGTAGGCTCGCTGCGCTAGGGTTTGTTAACGCAATTCCTGGGGCGGGACGTGAATAGTGTCAACAAACCCTAATGACACATGGTGTGGTGAAAAACCGAATCACACCTAAGATATGGGTGCTAATGAAATAGCGCGGGCAATCCGTTAATTTCCCGCAGTTTCTGTGTGGCGTTGCGCTTTCAGAGTTGTTTATAATCGCGGCGCTTTGTCGCACCCACATGCATGTCGTCCGCGGCATGCAGCGATCGAAACGGGCGGGATAGCGCACTTTCGATCTTCGACACTCTTTCAATCCATTGCTGGCTTGATGTGAAACGGAGCTTTGCCGTTTCTCGCGGCGTGTCGTTTGTTGCACTACTTGTTTGCCCTGTCGTTTGTACTGTAAGGCGATGCGGCAGGCCATACCTACAATCCTAAACTTACAAATCATGGAGACACGGGAGATGTACCAAAGAGCGAAACAGCTTTCCCAGCTGGCGCTTGGTCCTGTGCTGTTACTACTCAGCCTGGTCACCACCAGCGCCTGGGCGGAAGAAGCCCTGCCCTGGCGCCGCCCCAAGCAAACCAACATGACCGGTGGCGTGACCGAAGTCGGCCACGAGATCTTCGGTCTCCACATGCTGACGTTCTGGATCTGCGTCGTCATCGGGGTCGTCGTCCTCGCCGTGATGATCTACACCGTGATTGCCTTTCGCAAAGCGGATGGCGCCAAGGCCTCGCAGTTCCACGAGAGCACTACGCTGGAAATCGCCTGGACCGTAGTGCCCTTCCTGATCCTGGTGGTGATGGCCGTGCCCGCTACCAACACGCTGATCAAGGTGTATGACAACACCAACCCCGACCTCGACATTCTGGTCACGGGTTATCAGTGGAAGTGGAAATATGAATACATCGATCCGCAAGGGAACAATGTCGCCTTCTTCTCGAGCCTGAAAACGCCGCAGTCCGAAATCCTGGGTGAAGAACCCAAGGGCGAGAATTATCTGATCGAAGTCGACGAGCCCATCGTCATTCCGGTCAACAAGAAAGTGCGCTTCCTGGTCACCGGCAACGATGTGATTCACGCGTTCTGGGTGCCGGAACTCGCCGTCAAACGCGATGCGATTCCCGGCTTCATCAACGAAGTATCCGCCCGTCCGACGCAAACTGGCGTCTTCCGCGGCCAGTGTGCGGAGTTGTGCGGCCGCGACCACGGCTTCATGCCGATCGTCGTCAATGTTGTCGCTGAAAACGAATACAACGACTGGCTGGGCAAGAAAAAATCCGAAGCGGCGGAGTTGAAGGCGCTGATGGACAAGCAGTTCACGCTGGCCGAACTGGTTGAGCGCGGCAAGGGTGTGTACGACCGTGCCTGCGCGGCCTGCCACGGCGCCAACGGCGAAGGCGGACTCGGCAAGGCCATCGCGAAAAGCCCGATTGCCACCGGGGTAATCGGCCCGCATCTCGACATTGTTGTGCACGGCAAACCGGGTACGGCGATGCAGGCATTTGGCGGGCAGCTGAATGAAGTCGATCTGGCGGCGGTGGTGACCTACCAGCGCAACGCCTTCGGCAACAACATGGGCGACATGGCACAGCCGGTCGATGTCTACAAAGTCAAGAAAGGCCAGTAAGAGGATTCTTCCCCATGGGTGAACATCATCACGGGCCTGCCAAAGGCCTAATGCGGTGGGTCTTTACCACCAACCACAAAGATATCGGCACGCTGTACATGTGGTTCAGCTTCGCCATGTTCATTCTCGGCGGCTCGTTTGCGATGATCATTCGCGCCGAGCTGTTCCAGCCGGGTCTGCAACTGGTCGCGCCGGAGTTCTTCAACCAGATGACCACCATGCACGGCCTCGTGATGGTGTTCGGGGCGATCATGCCCGCGTTCGTCGGTCTGGCGAACTGGATGATCCCGCTGATGATCGGTGCGCCGGACATGGCGCTGCCGCGGATGAATAACCTCAGCTTCTGGATTCTGCCGTTCGCGTTCGCGATGCTTGCGTCCACGCTTTTCATGGAGTCCGGCGCGCCGAACT
>JBEVMI010000219.1:0-10413 GCA_040508685.1 Spongiibacteraceae bacterium | reverse complement strand
TGTCGAAATGAAAAACCACGGCCGTTGCCGTGCGGTTCAGCGGGGATCATGCGACCGGAGAAATCGCCGGAGCGATGGTCATTGTGGTGATCGTCGCGATCTGCGTGCGCCGAAGTGCTGCCGCCGGCAACCGCCAGAGCCAGCACAACGAACAGGGCAGCAGAGCGAAACGTTTTCATCGGATCATTACCAGCCTGCGGGTTCGACATCGACACGTACCGGAATGCGCGCGCCGGGATCGTACGGCATTTCCGTGGTGTAGTCGCGGCCGTGATAACGATAGCTCACGCGATAACCCACCACCTCCTCTCGGTAGCTGCTGTGCGCGACGGTGCGGCAGATTTCCTCGTCGCGATAGCTGACCTGCTGATAGCCGCCGCTGTTTCGATAGCCGATGTCGCGACCGATCGAGCCACCCAGTGCGGCGCCGACCACCGTGCCGACTTTTTTGTTGCTGTCGTGGTGGCCGAGGCTGTTACCGAGGGCGCCGCCGATGATCGCACCTAAAATGGGGGCAGTATAAGAATGCGGAGCATTGCTGCGGACTGGCACTTGTTCGGTCCAGCATTGCTCCTGGGGCTGCACGATTTCTCGGCTTTCGTAAACGGGTTCGACGCGCGTGACGGGCGCATATTCGACGGCGTCATCGCGGTCGCGGCGATAGGCGAAAGCGGTGGTGCTGCTGATGATCGCGTAGGTAACAGCCAATAGCGCAGTTACCCCAAGACGGCCGAGGGTGGTCATATCGTAGATTGCTCCTGGATCGAGGTCGGTTTTCTGCCAGGGTCGCAGGCTAGGCGGGAGCGGCTGAACTGGTCCTGAATTCTGCCGCGAGCGGATCGTGTGCTTGCAAATGGGCGGCTTTCCCTTTCCAATCGCGAGCGCCGACACGCGGGGTGCGGCACATTTGTTCTTAGGTTGATGAGGGTTTTCGAGAATGTCGTCGCGAGTGTTGCGTGCGGGAATCTGCGCGCTGATTGTGGTTGCTACCGGTTGCGCTACCACCGATCCGTATACCGGGGAACAGAAAACGAGCAACACCGCTAAAGGCGCGGGTATTGGTGCCGCCGCGGGTGCGGTAGTTGGTGCTGTCACTTCCAGCAGTAAGGACCGCGGCAAGGGAGCTGCGATCGGTGCCGCTGCGGGCGCGGCCATTGGCGGCGGAGTTGGCAATTATCAGGATCGCCAGGAAGCGGAACTGCGCCAGCAACTCGAAGGCACCGGCGTGCGGGTGCAGCGCAATGGTGACAACGTCAAATTGATCATGCCGGGCAACATTACCTTCGCCGTGAACAGCGAGCAGATTCAGCCGAGTTTCACCGACGTGCTGAGCAGTGTGGCGCTGGTGATTCGTAAATATGACAAAACGCTGATTGATGTCCGCGGTTTTACCGACAGCACAGGTAGCTTCGAGCACAATCAGGAATTGTCGGAGCGGAGGGCGCAGAGCGTGGCGGGTTTTCTAATCGGCAAACAGGTTGCCGCGAGCCGAGTCCGCATTGCAGGTTATGGTCCGCGTTATCCGATTGCTCCCAACACCAGCGAGAGTGGTCGCGCGCAGAATCGTCGCGTCGAAATCGAATTGCAGCAGCGTTGATCGGCGAGAGCAAAGGTATTTTTGATACGCCGTGTGAGCCGCTGGAGCATGTTGCAAAGGGAGTAATCAAAAAAATACTGAAAACGAAACAGACCCCTCGTCCGCACAGGGTGGGTGGTGGACGAGGGGTTGCCCGAGAAACCCTTATTTTACATATTCCGAATGTTCATGTTGCCGTGGTGCTTTGTGCTAATTGCTGCGATTTAGCGTTGTAATCAGCGTATCCTTGACGACGAAATGTCTAAATAAAAGAGTTGTTGGAGGTGTGCTCATAAGGAGGGAGGTCAAATTCATCCCTGACAATGCATTCAACGTGGGTCAACAGTACTGTGCTGCCGGGGTGGCTGCAACTAAAAAAAGATTAACCGGATCACAACTTTCATCATCAGAAAAATGTTTCCGAGTTCATAATTTCCATATTCTAAAAATTGGCCGAATACTGCGGTGCTCTCATTTCAAAATCGAATTTATATAGGATCCTTCAATAGTTTTTTTGTTCGTTGCGGCGTTGCTCGGCGTTCTCCAGTGTTGCCTTGCGCTGCTCCATAGAGAAGCTTTGCCAATGCAGAATTTCGGTCAAATTTCTGCCGCAACCCAGACAGATATCGCGTTCGTTAAGGCAGCAGTTGCGTATGCAGGGGATGTCGATGGACGGGGTTGGCTGGGCGCGAGGTGGGCGCATCGTAGGGTCGTCGCAGCACATGGGGTTTCATCAGTGTAGAAGCCGCACCGCCCGCCCGTCGAGCCAAGCATGGCGTAGACCGTCAGACGGCGTTAACATCCAGCACAACTCATTTATAGCGGATAAAGGTGACATGCTCACGTTTGAGAAGCGGCGCGAGCGGGCTCTGCTTTCCTATCTGGATGTGCTGGGCAATCGCGATGCGGTGCTGAGTTACCAGCAGATTCAGGGCCTATTGTTTGCGATGGCGTCATCGCCGGAGCCCGTGCGGCCGATCGAATGGTTCGAATTGATCTGGCTGAGCGACGACCCGCAGTTTGAGGACGCCGGTGAAGCCAAGGCTTTTTTCCAGCTGCTGCTGGAGTTGTCGCGGCATATCGACGCGGAGGCGCGCGGCGAGCGTTGCCGCCCGGGAGTCGACGCGCAGGGGCGCATTTCCGCTGTAGCGATGGCCGACTGGTGCGATGGTTTCCTGCTGGGCCATCAATATCTCGAAGACATTTGGCAGATCGCGCTGGAGGATCTGGATGACGATCAACTGTTCGATCAGGTCGACGAGGCGCTGAATACGGCCATTGCGTTCGCTGCGGGTGAGTTTGAGGCGGAAGGTGCGGAAGAAGCGTTGCTGACCACACGCCTGCAGTTTCAGGAATTGCTGGATGTGTATCACTCGGTGTGCGTGCGCTGGGGCAGTGCCAAACGACCGTGGGATGTTTACGAATGTTATGAACAGCTGGAGCCCGTAGATCGTGAGGCCCCTTGTCCTTGCGGCAGCGGACGTTCGTTTGCGCAATGCTGTCTGCATTGAGCGATGTGACATCGCCCGGCGTTTTGCCATAAAAATCCGTGGAATGAGCCTGCGGTGGGAGTAGATGGGTTTGGGTCGACGTCGCAGTGGCAGCGAACTGGTCGAGCGCATTCTTGCCGAGGTGCAATTGACGGCGGCTGTGTGGCCGGTCAGCGCCCGCGAACACCTCCGCAAACGTTTAGAGCTTCTGCTTACAGATGCGGGTTATCCCAGCGCCAAAGCCGAGTGGCGGCAGGTTACGATTTTGATTGCTGATATTCGCGGCTTCACGTCGCTGGTTGAGCGTCATCCCGCCGATGTCGTCGTGAGCATGCTCAATCGTTATCTGGCTCTAATGATTGAAATTGCACTGCGGCACGGCGGTGCCATTGACAAGCTCATGGGTGATGCGGTGATGGTGGTATTCGGCGCGCCGGAGCCGCAGCCCGAACACGTACAAAATGCGTTGGCCTGTGCGGTGGAAATGCAGCAGGCGATGTCGCAGTTCAATCAACAGAATGAAACGTTGCAGTTGCCGCCGTTGTATGTCGGCATCGGAATCAGCAGTGGTGAAGTGATCGCCGGCCCGATCGGTTCACCGCTACACCGTGAATATACAGTGATCGGTAGCGAGGTTAACCTGGCGGCGCGTATCGAGGCTCAGAGCTTGCGCGGGCAGGTGCTGATTGGCGAAAGTACATACCGGAGCGCGCGCGAACACATACTGATCGGTGCGCCCACGCGAGTCATGGCAAAGGGCAAGAGTTTGGCGGTGACACTGTACGAGTTGCTGGGCACCACGAAGCCGCGCTTGATGGCAGTGCCGCGGCGCGAAATTCGTAAAAGTCCGCGTGTGCTGATTCAGATGCCCTGTTATTTTCAGCAGTTGCGCGACAAGACCGTGCTGCCGCCGTTGCACTGCGGACAGGTAGTGGATATGGGATATCACGGATTGCGCATGTTGAGCCCAGTAGTACTCGATGCATACGGCGAAATTAAAATGGCCATTTCGCTGCAGTTACTGGGAGCGCGGACCAGCGACGTGTATTCGCGTGTGGTAGCGACCGATACCGACGCCGACGGATTTAATTGCAGTATGGAATTTACCGATATCGATATGGCTGCACAGCAGGCCATCAAATACTTTGTTGACAGCCAGATCGTAACCCCGCCTTTCGCCATAGAACTCCGATGAGCAACGACGAATCGCCTTCCCTTGAGCAACAGCTTGCGGCCATGCAGGTGCGCCACCGTGCTCTCGACAGTGAAATTGCTGAGCTGGAAGGGCAGCCTTGGCAGGATCAGCTGTACCTGCGTCGTCTCAAGAAAGAAAAGTTGCGGCTCAAGGATTCTATTTCGCGGGTCCGCACCCTGTTGATTCCCGATCTTGACGCTTGATCTCCGTTCCCAGGCTCAGCCCTCAATAATTTCCACCACCCGCTGCGAGACCCCGGCGGCTTCCAGAATGCGCGACACTGCACCCAAATGCTCACGCCAGAAGTCCTCCGCGGCCTGCGCTTCGCCTGCGGCGATCAGATCGACCAGCTTGCGCTGCGCACGGAGACTTTTGCTCATGCTGCGTAATCGCTGCCCTTCATCCTGACCTGTCGGTGTAAAAAGCAGAACGTAATACTTCCGCACCAGATCGTGGACAATGCGCACCAGCAAGTTGAGCGTCTGGTTACCGTGCAGCTCGACCAGCAGCTCGTGAAATGAGGCCTGGCTTTCCGCCAGCGCGTGTATGTCATTGATTACGGTTTCCTGCGTGTCCACCAGCGCCCTCAACTGGGCGATGCCATCGGGATTTCTGGCGATGGCCAGCGCGCCGGCGATGGGCGGCTCGATGATTGCGCGCGCCTTGTGTAGGTCGTGGAAAGTGGTCCCATGTGCCTGAAGATAGATAGTGGCGTAGCGAGCAGTCACGTCAACGTCGGGTAAATTGGCCCGGGCCCCGCCGCGGGCGCCGCGGGCCACTGTAATCAGAGATTCCGAGTCAAGAATACGCAGAGCTTCGCGTAGAGTGGGGCGGGAGACATTAAAGATCGCCATCAGCTCGTTTTCGGAGGGCAGCGGATCCCCAGGCTTGATATCACCTTTGATGATCCGTCGCCGCAACAAGTTGGCCACCAGCTCACCGGCTTTGGGCACCTTGATAGTGGTTGAGGGCTGTTGCGACATGGGTGTCCTTGATTGTTTCAGTACAGGAGCCGCCGAATAGCCAGATAATTTAGACTAATGAGGCGCAGCGGGGAAGACAACGGCCTGATTATCGCGGGACTTTTGCTTTGCTGTCGGGCTGGGCTTGTGAGATATATCGCACAAGATGCAGCGGCAAGCTCCTCTGGCGGTCCGATTGCCACCGTATAGAATTGCCTGCATCACGGATGTGATTGCGCGCTTGAATGGATTGAGGCGCGACATTGGATGTCAATATCCAAAAAACCGGGCCCTTGGCCCGGTTTTTCTATTTGTGGCACTTGTGTTGGCCGCAGCCGGTTTAACCCGGTGGCCAGTGCAGTGCGCGCCCGCCCAATAGATGCAGATGAATGTGATATACCGACTGGCCGCCATCGCGGTTGCAGTTGAATACCGTGCGATAACCTCCAGGCGCGATTGCTTCCTGCTCCGCCAGCACTTTGGCTTGCAGCACTAGCTTGCCGACCAGGACAGCATCAGTGGGCAGCAGATCATTCAGCGTGGTGATGTGGCGGCGCGGAACCAGCAATATGTGAGTCGGTGCCTGCGGATTGATGTCGCGAAAGGCAATGATGTCACCATCCTCGAAAACCTTTTGTGCAGGGATTTTGCCCTCAGCAATTTTGCAAAAGAGACAGTCCATATGGCACCTTCCCCTCAATGATATGTGCACGGGTTGGCATGATACGAGCCCGACAGCAGCCTCGCAAAGTATTGTTCTAGCTTATGTTTGCACCGCGATGCAGCGAGCTTTGGGTGAAATGCGTTGTTGTGGGGCCAATCGTAGCGGTTCAGCGGTGCACAATATTGGCGCGGCGGTCTCGAAAAGGTGCCGAATCAAACAGAGTTGCTTCTTCAGGCGCCAGCGATGGCGTACACGTCTTATTTTTGTTGCGCCGAAATCCTGTTGCTACTGCATTTGCAGCAAGTTGTGTTTCATTGCCATAAAAAGGCCATAAAAGGTTAAAAACAGGGTAACTGTGGCGCGTTATATTCGCGTAACGGCAAATATAGAGATACCAAAACGGTCTTTGACCGCTCGGGGAAATGGTGGTCGAATTCCGGTGTCGGCATATTTGACCAACCCGGTACGGCTTTTGCTGAAGCATAGTCTGCGTAGTCAGAGTGTTAGGTTTCGAGGCTGGATGCGCAGTAATCGCACGGGTTCGTTAACTGCGTGCGCAAAATTTTTGGCGCCCCTGCGGTAGAGTGGGCTTACGATCGTCATAGAGGAATGAGTCATGGCAGTCATTGGAACTCTGAAGGATAAAGCAGGTGTAGTTTTCTCTTCCGCGGGCGAAATCAACAAACTCGCCATTGACAAGGTAGAAGAGATTGCCAAGATCAATATGGCTACCGTCAATTACTTCAGCGACATAGGAATCAAGCAGTTGCGGGCGTTGAGCGGTGTCAAAAACCTGGAGACCATGCGCAAGTTCACCACTGATTCGATTTCCCTCAGCGGGGAGATTGCAAAAAAATTACTCGATGACAGTAAAACTTGGATGAGCTTTGGCGCCGACATTAAAGAAAAGGTGACTGATATGCTTTCCAAGAAAGAAGAGGTCGAGTCGAAGAAAAAACCTGCAAAAGCGGCATGATCGGGCACGGCATGCTTCGCTGATGGTGATGTATGCCGCGTTTCAGAAGAATAACTGGCCAAGATGGTGGCCGGACGGGATTTATCATTCAGCTAACCCAGGCAAGTAGCGCGGCGTGAGGTGTTAACACACTCAGGGGCCGGCGCGTTGACTTTCCTTTCCAGAATGCAGACGGACAGGACAATGTCAGGCAACGATTTTTTATCGCAATGTTCGCGGTGGGCGGACCAGATCTTCGAATTTCAGCGCACGCTGGTCGAAGACATGTTCACGCATGTCGAACGCAATGACGACGCCTCAGAAAAAAGTTTCGTAGAGGCTGCGACTGAATGTAGTCGCAATCTCTACGATGGACTCGCGCACAATCCGGGGCGAATTGTCGATATTGAGATTCAGTATTGGCAAAACCAGCTCCAGCTCTGCCACAACTTCATGCTGAAGATGGTGGGTGAGCCGGTCGATCCGATGGTGCGGCCGAAAGTCGGCGATCGTCGCTTTATCGATCCGGCGTGGGACGACAGCACGGTATTCGACTTTCTCAAGCAGTCGTATCTGCTGACGGCGGAACACTGCCTGCGCAGCGTCAACGAACTTGACGGCGTCGACGAAAAAAGCCGCGAGAGACTTTCTTATTATGTGCGGCAAATGGTCAACGCGCTGGCCCCGACCAACTTCGCTTTCACCAACCCGGAAGTGCTGCGTAAAACGGTGGAAACCAATGGCGAAAACCTGCTGCAGGGATTGCAGATGATGGTGGAGGACAAACGCAAAAGTGCGGATGTCCTCAACGTTTGCATGAGTGAGCCAGATGCGTTTGTGATCGGCGAAACGATTGCGTGCACGCCCGGTGAAGTGGTTGCGCAAAACGAATTGATGCAACTGATCCAGTACAAGCCCGTCACCGAAATCGTCCACAAGACGCCGGTTTTGCTGGTGCCGTCCTGGGTCAACAAATATTACATTCTGGATCTGACACCGAAAAACAGCTTCGTCAGTTATCTGCTGGAGCAGGGTCACACGGTATTCATGATTTCGTGGATCAATCCCGACGAGCGTTTCCGCGATGTCCGCTTCGACGACTACATGACACACGGTCCACTGGCGGCCCGCGATCTGATTCTGCAGATCACCGGTGAAGAGAAAGTTGCAGCGATCGGTTATTGCCTGGGTGGAATTTTACTGGCTGCGACTGCGGCATGGGCCAACAGCGCCGGTGAAGATTTGTTTGCATCGGTCACTTATCTCGCCTCCAGCATGGATTTTCGCGATCCGGGAGACATGGGGATTTTTGTCGATCAGCAGGCAGTACAGACTGTCGAGCGCATGATGGATCGCCAGGGTTATTTCGACGGTCGTCTGCTGGCGGTCGGATTTAATCTGCTCAAGGAAAATGATTTGTTCTGGAACTATTACGTGATCAATTACCTCAAGGGCGAACGCCCCGCGGCGATGGATCTCATGCACTGGAACAGCGACAACACCAATGTGCCGGCGGCGACGCATCGTTTTGTCATGCGCGAACTGCATCTGAACAACGGGTTGTGCAAGCCGGGAACGATTGAATTGAAGGGGCGCAGCATTGACCTCGCCGATATTCGCACCCCGACGTATGTGCTCGGTACCGACAAAGATCATATTGCACGCTGGCGATCTTGTTACGCTGCGACGCAGCTGCAGTCCAACAGCGAAGTACGTTTTGTGCTTGCCGGCTCCGGCCACATTGCCGGCGTAATCAATCCGCCGATCGCGAACAAGTATTACCACTACATTAACCCTGAGACGCCGGCGACCGCCGAAGAGTGGCTCGATCGTGCCTTTAAGGTCGAGGGCAGTTGGTGGGTGGACTGGATGGCGTGGCAGGAACAGTTTGCCGGTGATTTTGTAGAGGCACGGCAGATCGATCCCGCCAGTGTTATTGAGTCGGCCCCCGGCAGTTTCGTGCGGCGGCGACTGGATCAGATTGATAAGAGCCGGCAGCAAGCCGCTTAAAACAATGGCTCAATCGGCAGCAACCGTACGGCCCTCGGCCCACAGCCGTAGGGCCGTTATTTTTTCCGCCAGCGTAATGGCTAGCGGATAGGTGCCGTCGATTTCGGCGGCGATCAGTTCGGTGCGCAGCGGTTCGCGCCGTGCACTGCTGCTGTACAGCGCCGCGACGATCGCCTGTTCGATTTCGGCGCCGGAAAATTGTTCAGCACTCGCCGCGAGCATATCGACATCAAAATGGGTTGCGTCGAAATTTCGGTTGCGCAAATGAATCGCAAAAATTTCGCGACGCGCAGCGAGATCGGGCAGGTCGACGAAAAATATTTCATCGAAGCGGCCCTTGCGCATTAATTCGGGTGGCAGGCCATTGACGTCGTTGGCGGTGGCGACACAGAAAACATTGGCGTTGTGTTCCGCCAGCCAGGTCAGCAGCGTGCCGAGCACCCGCCGCGATGTGCCTTCATCCTGATCGCCCCCGGCCAGTCCCTTTTCGATCTCGTCCATCCACAATACGCACGGCGCCATCAGCTCGGCCTGGGCGAGCGATTTGCGCAGGTTTTTTTCGGTCTCGCCGATGTATTTGTTGTACAGCGCGGCCATGTCGAGTCGCAGCAGCGGCAAACCCCAGAGACCGGCGATGGCTTTCGCCGCCAGACTTTTGCCGCTGCCCTGCACACCGAGCAGGAGTACGCCCTTGGGGCGATCCTTGCTGTTGTTCTGCAAGGCTTGTTCGCGTTTGCCGATCCAGTCCTTGAGCCGATGCAGGCCGCCGACATCGGCAAAACGCGCGGTGTCGCATTCGAAACTCAGGACGCTGCCCATATCGAGCAGTTCAAATTTGGCGCGATTGACCTCGGGCAGATCGGCTGTGGTGATGGCGCCGTCGTCGCGAATCGCGCCACGTGCGAGCCGGCGTGCATCGGTTTCGGTGAGGCCGCGCAAATTCAGCACGAGTTTTTTGAGGGCGCTCTGATCGCTTTGTAATGGCGTTTGCGGATTGTCCTGCGCCCAGTGTTTCGCTTCCTCGCGTACCAGCGCCAGCAGTTGGGCGTCGTTCGGCAGCGACAGCGAAAATTTCGCGCTGAAACGTTTCAGCTCCGGCGGCAGTTCGAGTTCGTGGCTGATCAAGACGACACTGTGGCCGAGTCGCGGATAGGCCAGTGCGATATCTTTCAGCAGCCGGACGTGCTCCGGCTGATTGTGTAGGTAAGGATGAAAATCGCAGAGCGCATATAAAGCCTTGGCTGAATTGCGTTTGATCAGGCGGAGTACCGCCGCCGGTGATTCGGGATCGTCGGTGCGGCGTTCATCGCTGAAGGCCAGCCGATTTAAGCCTTCGGTAATCGACCAGCAGAAGTAGCCGAGCTGTTGTTGCATCGCGACGCGCGTCAGCAGCTGTAGTGCGCGCACCTCGTCGTGGGTTTCGATCGCGATCAAGGGCACATGCGAATCGATGATAAGGGCGAGATCCTTCAGGTCCTGCATGTCATGTTCCGTGTGGGTATTGAAAAAAGGTGCGCCAGCCTCGACAAAAATTCCCGGGCTCGAATTGTATCGGTCAGCG
>JBEVMI010000167.1:0-3948 GCA_040508685.1 Spongiibacteraceae bacterium | reverse complement strand
CTCGATAAAGGTCAAAAGACGGCGCTGCTGATTTCGGAAATGCAGACCGGCATCGTCGATGTGGAACACTCCGATTCGGGCGTGGCGCAGCAGATCAACGCGCGCGATGTGTTGCGCAAACTCGCTGCATTCGCCGAGGTGTGTCGTGCCCACGATGTTCCGGTGATTCATTGCACCATCGTGCCGATGAAAGACTTCAAGGGGTTTCCGGTGAATTCCGCGCTGGCGGCGATGCTGAAAAAAGGCGGCGTCATTCATGCCGGCAATCCGCTGTCCGGCATTCATCCACTGCTGAAACCGCATGAAGATGACATCGTTTGCGAACGCTGCCACGGCATGTCGGCGTTTCACGGCACCGAACTGGAATCGATTCTGCGCGGCCTCGGTGTAGAGACGGTGTTGCTCGCCGGTGTGTCCACCAATATCGCACTGCCCGGCATTGCGACCGAAGCAACCAACCGCGGTTTCGAAGCGGTGCTGGTCGAGGATTGCACCGCCGGCGGCACCGCGGAAAGTCACCAGTCGCAAATCACCTTGCACCTGCCGCTGCTGACAACGATCAGTAGTGCCGCCAATGTAAAAGCCGCACTGGATTCACGCGCTTAAGCTGTTGCGCTCGCCTGCAGGCGCCTACTTCTGGCGGCATCTCGTATGCGGGCGGTGCGCGGAATGCTCACATACTCAACGTATGCTCCGCCTCCTGTGCTCCGGCCGCATACGACCTGCCTTCGCTCACGACGCTTAATCAGAGGTTTCTCACTACAAAATTTAAATTCGCGCCTCTAGCACCATATTCGCATCGGAGCTGGCGGCGCGGCGCACGCGACTGAATCCCGCCTCATTCAACACCTCGGTAAGACGTTTCTGTCCCGCCTGCGCACCCAGCGCCAACCCCACTTCCTGCGCCCGCGATGCCGGTGTGCAGACCAGCGTCGACGCCGAATAATACAACTGGCCTAGCACGTGCAGATTTTCCGACAGAGTGTCGCCGGCGAGCGGTTCGACCAGCATGAAAACGCCATCCGGTGCCAGGCGGGTGCGCAGATGGCGCGCAATTCCGACCGGATCACCCATGTCGTGCAAAGCGTCGAACATGCAGATCAGGTCGAATTTATCCTGCGCGATGTCGCGTGCGCCCACGGTTTCGAAAACCGTGTTCGCGAGACCGGCTTTCTGTGCCTGCGCTTGCGCGATGGCAATGGACGGCGCGTGAAAATCGAAGCCGTAAAACGTCGAACATGGAAACGCCTTCGCCATCAACGCGGTGGACGCTCCGTAACCGCAGCCGATATCGGCAACGCGTGCACCCTGCTGCAATTTGGCAACCACCCCCTCAAGCGCCGGCAGCCAGACGTCGACCAGATTGACGGCGTAGCCCGGCCGGAAAAAGCGGTCGGTGGCGCAGAAACAGCAGCCATGATGTTCGCCCCAGGGACGGCCGCGGCCGCTGGCAAAAACTTCGATGGCGGTGTCGTGTGTTGTCATTTGCGCAACCACCATCTGGATCAGGCCCTGCATGCATGCGGGATGGCCCTCCTGCGCAAATACGATCGCCTGTTCGGGGGTCAGCGAAAAAGTGTCATCGTCGGCGTGATAGGTCACGTAAGCGGATGCGGCCATCGCGCTCAACCATTCGCGCAAATAACGCGCATCGACTTTCGCCGCCTTCGCAAGCGTCGCGCTGTCGCAGCGGCCGCTGTCGCGCAATGCCGCAAAAACGCCGGTCTGATCGCCGATAAATGCAAGCAGTGTCGCGAAGGCACTGCCGATATCGCCCATCACCTTGCCGGCAAATTCCATCAGGCGTTCGGTAGCGGCATCCGCTGGGGTTGAAGCAGTGGTATTCGATGGGGTATTCATTGAAGTGGACATGGCATGCCTCCTCGAGGAAATAGGTCGCTTACTCCAAAAAATGCAGCAGAAAACAACTCCATGCCTGCCGCAAAAGCCTGCCGGTGGCAAGCAATCAGCGGGTGGAAACTTTACGCCAAATTTTGTTTCGCATCATGGCTTCGGCACAGAACCTTGTGGAATAGCAAATCACCGCTGTTGAGACGATCGGTGGGCACGTAGAATCCGGTGGCACAGAAACCTCACGCCATAGAGAAACCGCGCTTGATGGAGCGAATGTCATGACCAAACAGTCCCGCTACGACGATCTGATCAAGGTCGCCGCGGCGACGCCGTCGTTAGTTTGTGCGGTTGCGCATCCCTGTGACGAATCGTCATTGAGTTCTGCACTCGAAGCCTGGCGGCTCGACCTGTTCGTGCCCGTGCTAATCGGGCCGGAGCCGCGCATTCGCGAGGTCGCAACGCAGCATGGATTTAAACTCGATGGCATCCGCATCATCGACGTGCCGCACAGTCACGCCGCCGCCGATGCCGCTGTCGCCGAAGTCCAGGCGGGGCGCGCTGCGCTGTTAATGAAAGGCAGCCTGCACACCGATGAATTGATGCACGCGGTGCTGCAACACAACGGCGGACTGCGCACCGCGCGCCGGGTCAGCCACGTCTTCATCATGGATGTGCCGGCCTATGAAGAACTGCTGTTCATTACCGACGCAGCGATCAATATTTTTCCGGACCTCGACGCCAAGGCCGATATCGTCCGCAATGCAATCGATCTGCATCTGGGCCTTGGCCTCGGCACACCGCGTGTCGCGATTCTGTCGGCGGTCGAACAGGTCAATGCAAAAATCCCGAGCACCATCGACGCCGCCGCGCTGTGCAAGATGGCGGATCGCGGCCAGATCGTCGGCGGCCTGCTGGATGGCCCGCTCGCGCTCGATAACGCGATCAGCCCCGAAGCTGCCAGCATCAAAGGTATTCATTCCGAAGTCGCTGGTCGCGCCAATGTGCTGGTGGTACCCGATCTCGAAGCCGGCAACATGCTCGCAAAAAACCTGACGTTTTTATCCGGCGCCGATGCCGCCGGCATCGTACTCGGTGCACGCGTACCCATTATCCTGACCAGCCGCGCCGACAGTATTCGCACGCGTCTCGCTTCCTGTGCGGTGGCGGCGTTGTACGCCGATCACCTGTTGCGCAGTGCACCGATCAAAGCCTGATGCTGGGAACTTCTGGAAAACGTTTTGCGCGCGGATAAGTTTTATGACTAAACAATTGCTTGTGATCAACGCCGGCAGTTCCAGCCTGAAATTTCATCTGTACGAGACGGATGCAGCGCACACACTTGCGCTCGATTGCGGTGGACAGGTTTCCGGTATCGGCACCACGCATCCGCAACTGCGTATTTATGATCGCGAAAAAAATTCGCTGGTCGATCGCCATATCCGCGCCGAAGATGCCGGCAGTCTCAGCACCGCGCAGGCCATCGTCACCGATTGGCTGATGACACGCCTGACATCGCCGCCATTCGCAATCGGCCATCGCATCGTCCACGGCGGTCCGGACTTTCACGACAGCGTCATCATCGGCCGCCATATCCTGAAACAGCTCGACGCGCTGGCCCCGCTGGCGCCACTACATCAACGCAATAATTTATCGCCAGTGCATGTCATTCTCGACCGCTGGCCCGACATTCCGCAGGTCGCGTGTTTCGATACCGCGTTTCACCGCACCCACAGTCCTGTCGTCGAACGTTTTGCGCTGCCGCAATCCTTTTACGATCGCGGTGTGCGGCGTTACGGGTTTCATGGCCTGTCGTACGAATACATCGCACAACGCCTGCAACAAACCCGACCCGCCGTCGCGATTGGCCGCGTCATCGTCGCGCATCTCGGCTCCGGCGCATCGGCGTGCGCGCTGGTCAATGGCTGTAGCGTCGAAACGACGATGGGTTTTACCGCACTCGATGGATTGCCGATGAGCACGCGCCCCGGCCAACTCGACGCCGGCGTCGTGTTGTGGATGATCGCGCAGGGCATGGATCACGATGCCATTCAGCATCTGCTCTACTACGAATCCGGGCTGAAAGGACTATCCGGC